>CANQWO010000030.1 GCA_947627565.1 uncultured Clostridia bacterium | reverse complement strand
GAGATCAAGCACGGCACCAAGTTCGTCTCGGTCGTCAACCGCTTTCTCTCTAACGTTCATCGCTTTTTTGACCTCGGATTCTTGGGTTGGTGCGCAAGAGGGGACTTCGAGCACGGAAATTTTTCGCTCTTTGACGCGAATGACCGCACCATTGTGTCCGTGCGCGTGGAGGAAAAGCTCAACCGCGTCATGCGGTGTATTGAATCGCTGCCCGAGTTTTATCTGCACTCCCTCACTTTCGCTCTCGCCATTGACGTCCAAGTCTCCGATCCCACGCCCAACCTCTCCGACGTCTCCGACCCGCTCCTCGCATTGAATTGAACCTCAATTATTTGCAGTGAGAGCTGTTCCGATGGGGGCATGTCCGCGTTGTATGGCGCATTTTCGTTTCATATCCATGAAAATGGCCGTCCGAATTTTCACCCGGACGGCCATTTATTCCCCTTTGTCTTGAGCCTCTGGCACTTTTGCACCGTGAAAAAGTCTGCCCACGGGTCCGGGCGCTTGAGACGGCTTTTGGCGGTTCGCAGAGAGATTCCCGCGGGGGCGATGCGCCCCAATTCTTCCCACCGGATGGGCATAGAGACGGGCGCTCCGGGCCGTGCCCGTACACTATAGGGCGCCACGCTCGTCGCTGCCGGGCTGTTTCGCTGCCAATCGAGGAAGATCTTCCCGCCGCGCGCTCTTTTGGAAATGTTGGCCGTAAAGAGGTCGGGATAGGCGTTTTCCATGAGGAGTGCCACTTGCTTTGAGAAGTCGCGAAATTCATCGACGTCGGCGCTTGCGTGCAGGGGAACCGCGACATGGTACCCCTTCCCGCCGCTTGTCTTGAGAAAGGAGACAAGCCCGAGGTCGTCCAAAACCTCTTTGAGCGCGCGCACGCCGCGCCTCACCGCCGAGAGGGGGAGCCCCTCGTCCGGATCGAGATCGAAGATCATCACATCCGGTTTTCCCGACTTTGCCATACAGCCGCTGACGTGCAATTCGACGGCGTTGTATTGTGCAAGCGAGAGGATGCCCGTCTTGTCGCGCACGAAGAAAAAATCCTCCTTGTCCTCCGCGGCCACATGGCCGATGCCGCGAAAATTGCCGTCGAGGTGACGACGGAAAAAGCGCTCTCCCTCGATGCCGGCGGGGCAGCAGACGACGCTCATGACCCGGCCCCGGATGTAGGGCAGCATCCGATATGCCGCGGCCGCGTAATACTCCGCAAGCTGTTTTTTCGTGACGGCGGGATCTGGAAATACGATCTTATCCGGGCTTGTCAGCGTTATGCCGAAGTACGCATCTTCGGTTTTTGCGTTGGCGATCTCAGACATGGTCATGCCCGAGCGGATGCCATGCGTGAAAGTGCGGATGCCGGCCGTCTTTTTTGCGAACGCGTCGCGCTCCTTGATGAGAAGCCACGCGTCGTCGTCCTCCGCCTCCTGCTTCATGCGCACGAGCGCCCAGTCGCCCTTCAGGCGGTGCCCGTTGAGGCGGAATTTGAGGGAGCCCGCGTCCAGACCCTTCTCCGGGTCGAAGCGCGGGGTCCAGGTGCCCTCGTCCCACAGCATGACGGTGCCTCCGCCGTATTCGCCCTTGGGAATAGTCCCCTCGAAGTCCATATATTCGAGCGGATGGTCTTCGACGCGCACGGCCAGCCGCTTGTCCGCGGGGCAATACGAGGGCCCTTTGGGGACGGCCCAACTCAGCGCCGCACCGTCCCATTCCAGCCGCAGATCGTAATGCTCCCGCCGCGCCGCGTGAAACTGGACGCAGAA
The DNA here is from genome assembly GCA_947627565.1 of uncultured Clostridia bacterium. Lineage (GTDB taxonomy): Bacteria > Bacillota > Clostridia > Christensenellales > Borkfalkiaceae > Gallimonas. Next base: position 25,481 of record CANQWO010000030.1, on the reverse strand, counting down.
CGCGAGCGTCTTCCCCGATTTTTTGCCGCTCCCCGGCGGCTCGCTTGTGATCAAAAAATTCCGTTTTTTACGATAGGTTTCCAGACGATCCATACCGATAGGATACGAAAAGAGAAATATTTTATGTCTTTCTCCTGCGATCAATTTTTGTTTTGAACGCCATGATCGCGGACATGGGTATGGCGTTTTTTGTTTGATTTCGACGGATCCCGTCTCGGTTCGCGCGAATACCCGAAATTTCGACAGTTGTTTTTTGTTACAATATCGATGCCTTAGGAGGAAGATCATGAATTTACAATGGGGCAAGCGGGGAGACAACCTCTATATTTACCTCTCGGGGGAGCTCGACGAGCACTCCGTGACCGAAGTACGGGAATGTGCGGATGCGCTCATCGATGAAAACGCGGGGCTTTCGCGCGCCGTCTTCAATTTGGCCGGGCTTCGCTTTATGGATTCGACGGGCATCGGCTTTCTCATCGGCAGATACAAGCGGCTCAAAAAATACGGCATGGGCATGTATCTCGAAAATCCCGAGCAGAGCGCCGACAAGATCCTCTCGCTCAGCGGATTGTATTCTTTGATGCCCAAAATTGAGGAGTGACCATGATGAATGAAATGATCCTGAAATTCCCGGCGCGCTCGGAAAACGAGATCTTTGCACGCAACGCGGTGGCGGCCTTTTCGCTCCCGCTCGAACCCACGCTCGCGGAGCTCTCCGACGTCAAGACGGCGGTCTCCGAGGCCGTCACCAATTGCATCGTCCACGGCTACCGCGAAAAGGAGGGATGGGTGACCATCCGTTGCCGCGTGGAGGAGGACACGCTCACCGTCGAGATCGCCGACGAGGGGAGCGGCATCCCCGATATCGGCCGCGCGCTGGAGCCGTTTTATACGACGCTTCCCGGGGAGGAGCGCTCGGGCATGGGGTTTACCATCATGCAGACGTTTATGACGGGCTTTTCGGTGGAATCGGCGGAAAATGTCGGCACCAAGGTCACGATGAGCAAAAAGTTCGGGGTAGGGAAGGCGCGGAATGCCGGATGAGAACGAGACGTTGGCGCTCATCCGGCGCGCCAAGGCGGGCGACATGCGCGCGAAAGAGGAGCTGCTCGCGGCCAATACCTCCCTCCTCAAGAGCGTTTTAAGGCGATACCTCGGCAAGGGGGTGGAATACGACGACCTCTTCCAGCTTGCGTCTCTGGGGTTTTTGAAGGCCATCATGGGCTTCGACGAGAGCTTCGGCGTGCGCTTTTCGACCTACGCCGTCCCCATGATCGCGGGGGAGATCAAGCGCTTTCTGCGTGACGACGGGAGCGTCAAAGTTTCGCGCGCCATGAAGAAAACGGCGCGGGAAATGAACCGCTACATCGAGGAATACAGCATCGCGCACGGCGAGCAGCCCACCGTCAAAGAACTTGCGGAGGCCTTTTCCATGGAGGAGGGGGAGGTCGTCTTTACGCTCGGCTCCTCCCGCATGCCCATTTCTATCTACGAGCAGACCGACTATAAGGACGACAAGGCAACGACGCTCGCCGAAAAATTGCCGTCGAAAGAGCGCGAAGAGGACCTGCTCGAGAGCCTTCTCCTGAAGTCCGCCATCGAAAAACTTCCCGACCGCGAGCGGAAGATCGTGGTGCTCCGCTATTTCCGCGACATGACGCAGAGCGAAGTGGCCAAGGCCATCGGCGTTTCGCAGGTGCAGATCTCCCGCATCGAGTCGCGCATCATCGCCGCGTTCAAGCAGGAATTGGAGGGATAATTTCAGGTGATTTTTTTGTGAAAGAATGATTTTCCCCTGTCAAGCGTTTGACAATCTTTTCGTTTCATGCTAATATTATATAGATAAGATACGAAAAACGTAAAATCCTTCGGGAGATTACGTTTTTTTGCTTGTTTCATGCAGTGTTTGTCTTTTTCAGGGAGGTGATTTTTTGCTCAAAACACTTATGAAATGCATTCGGGAATACAAGCTCTCGTCCATTCTCTCGCCCATCTTCGTCTCGGGCGAAGTGGTGCTCGAGTGCCTCATTCCCTTCGTCATCACCGAGTTGGGCAACGCCATTTCGGCGGGCGCCGCGCTCTGGGGTGCGGGAACTTCGTGGGATACGCTCGGAATCGGCCAATATGCGCTCATTCTCGTGGCGATGGCCCTTGCTTCCCTCATCTGCGGCGCGCTCGCGGGAGCGTTCTGCGCCAAGGCCTCTTCGGGGTTCGCAAAGAACATGCGCAAGGACCTCTACTACAAGGTGCAGGAGTTTTCCTTCGAGAACATCGATAAGTTCTCGACCTCTTCGCTCGTCACCCGTATGACGACGGACGTAGGCAACGTGCAGATGTCCTACATGATGATCATCCGCACGGCTATCCGCAGCCCCCTCATGATGGTATTCTCCGTCGTGATGGCCTTCGTGATCGGCGGCAACCTTGCATGGATCTTCATCGGCGTAGTGCCTCCGCTCGCCGCCGTGCTGTTTTTCATCATGTGGAAGACCATGCCGCTCTTCCACCGCGTCTTCCGCAAATACGATAACCTCAACGAATCCATCCAGGAGAACGTCAAGGGCATCCGCGTCGTCAAATCGTATGTTCGCGAGGAGTACGAAAAGGAGAAGTTCGACCGCGCCGCCACCGACGTGCAGATCGACTTCACTAAGGCCGAGCGCATTCTCGCGTGGAACAACCCCGCCATGCAGCTCTGCTTCTACGGCGTCCTCTCCACCGTGCTGTTTTTGGGCTCCTATCTCATCTTCCGGACGACGGGAATGACGGTGTGGACCATCTCCCAGCTCATCGTCTACGGCATGCAGATCCTGATGTCGCTCATGATGTTCTCGATGATCTTCGCCATGATCGCCATGTCCATCGAGAGCGCAAGGCGTATCTGCGAAGTTTTGAACGAACAGTCCACCTTGCACGATCCGAAGGACCCTGTATTCGAAGTCGCGGACGGCTCCATCGACTTCGACGATGTCTCCTTCAAGTATTCCGCGACGGCAGAGAAGAACGTGCTCGAAGACATCGACCTGCACATCAAGTCGGGCGAGACGATCGGCATCATCGGCGGCACGGGTTCCTCCAAGACGTCGCTCGTCAACCTCATCTCCCGCCTCTATGACGTCACCGGCGGCTCGGTGAAGGTAGGGGGGAGAGACGTGCGCGACTACGACCTCACGGCGCTCCGCAACCAGGTCGCCGTCGTCTTGCAGAAGAATGTCCTCTTCTCGGGGACCATCAAGGAGAATCTCCGTTGGGGCGATCCCGACGCCACCGACGAGGAACTTCTCGAAGCCTGCAAACTTGCGCAGGCCGACGAGTTCATTCAAACCTTCCCCGAGAAATACGATACTTATATCGAACAGGGGGGCACCAACGTCTCGGGCGGACAGAAACAGCGGCTCTGCATCGCCCGCGCGCTCCTCAAAAAGCCCAAGATCCTCATTCTCGACGATTCGACGTCGGCGGTCGATACGCACACGGATGCGCTCATCCGCAAGGCGTTCCGCGAATACATTCCCACGACGACCAAGATCATCATCGCCCAGCGTACCTCTTCCGTAGAGGACGCGGACCGCATCGTCATCATGGACGGCGGGAAGATCGAGGCCGTGGGAACGCATGCGGAGCTCCTCGATGTCGATCCCATCTACACCGAAGTCTACCGCACCCAGAACAAGGGCGGGAAGGCCGTCTCCTCGCTCTCCGAAATGGGCGAGATCGAAGGAGGTGAAGAAAATGCCTAACATGAAAATGCCCTCCCGCGGCGGAAGAGGAGCGGGCGGTCCCGCGGTCCGCGCGCCCAAGGGGACCTTCAAGCGCATCGTAAAGTCCGTTTTCAAATTCTATCCCAAGATGATGACGATCACGCTCATCCTTATCGTCGTCAACGCCATCATCTCGTCGCTTCCGACCATCTTCATGCAGCAGGTCTTCTCCATCATCGGAGACGCGTTGGATCTTCAATCGGCTGCGCACCCGGGCGTCACGCTCGGCTGGAGCGACGTCGGAGGGGACATCACCCGCATCATGCTCGTGCTCATCTCGCTCTACGTCGTCTCCCTCGTCTCAGGCGCCGTGGATAAACAGCTCATGGCCATCATCACGCAGGGATACCTCAAGAAGATGCGCGGCTACATGTTCAACGGCATGCAGGACCTGCCCATCAAATACTTCGATACCCATCACCACGGCGATATCATGAGTTACTATACGAACGATATCGACACGCTCCGCCAGCTCATCTCGCAGTCGCTCCCGCAGCTTTTGACGAGCGGGATCATGGTCCTCACGCTGTTCTTCATCATGATCTGGTACAGCGTTTGGCTCACCCTCATCGTGCTCGGCTGTATCTTCCTCATCCTCCTTGTGACGAAGGTCGTGGGCGGCGGCGCGGGCAAATACTTCCTCGAAGTCCAGCGCGCGGTCGCCCGCACGGAGGGCTTCATCGAGGAGATGATGAACGGTCAGAAGGTCGTCAAGGTGTTCTGCCACGAAGAGGCCGCGAAGGCCGACTTCGATAAGGTCAACGATTATCTCTGCGAGCAGTCCACCAAGGCCAACGCCTATGCCAACATGCTCATGCCCATTCTCGGCAACATCGGGCACGTCTTATATGTGATCGTTGCGCTTGTGGGCAGTATCTTCATCATCGGCAATACCGCAAACTTCTCCGTCGGGGCCTTCTTCGATCCCGAACTCGCCACCTTCTCGGGGGCGCTCGGCATCGCGCTCGTCGTCTCCTTCCTGCAGGCGACGCGGCAGTTCTCCAACAACGTCAACCAGGTCTCCAACCAGGTCAACCCCGTCATCATGTCGCTTGCAGGCGCGGCGCGGATCTTTGCGCTCATCGACGAGAAGCCCGAGACGGACGAAGGCTACGTCACGCTCGTCAACGCGCGCGAGGCGGAGGACGGCACCATCACCGAATGCGCCGAGCGCACGGGCGTGTGGGCGTGGAAGCACCCGCACAAGGAGGACGGCACCGTCAGCTATCAAAAACTGTGCGGCGACATCCGGATGTACGACGTGGATTTCGGCTACGATCCCGAGAAGATCGTTCTGCACGACATCTCGCTCTACGCCAAGCCGGGGCAGAAAGTGGCCTTTGTCGGTGCGACGGGCGCGGGCAAGACGACCATCACCAATCTCCTCACCCGCTTCTACGACATCGCGGACGGCAAGATCCGCTACGACGGTATCAATATCAACAAGATCAAGAAGGGCGAACTCAGGCGGGCCATCGGCATGGTCCTGCAAGATACCAACCTCTTCACGGGCACCGTCATGGAGAACATCCGCTACGGCAAGCTCGACGCGACGGACGAGGAGTGCGTCGCGGCGGCCAAACTTGCGGGCGCGGACGACTTCATCACGAGGCTCCCCGAGGGCTACAACACGATGCTGCACCAAAACGGGGCCAATCTGTCGCAGGGCCAGCGCCAGCTCCTCTCGATCGCGCGCGCGGCCGTCGCCGATCCGCCCGTGATGATCCTCGACGAGGCAACTTCTTCCATCGATACGCGGACGGAGGCCATCGTCCAGCGCGGCATGGATAAACTGATGGAGGGGCGGACGGTGTTCGTCATCGCGCACCGGCTCTCGACCGTCAAAAATTCCAATGTCATCATGGTGTTGGAGCACGGCCGCATCATCGAACGCGGCACGCACGACCAACTCATCGAGATGAAAGGGAAGTATTATCAGCTCTACACGGGCGCCTTCGAGCTCGAATGACCTATTCGCGGCGCTTCGCTTCGGGAGGCCGCGGAAAGGACAGTATGACGTGAAACGAAGGGGGCATGTCCGCGATCGGCCCTCACGATCCACGTTTTAACCGAAAAAAAGCCGCCCGCCGTTTTGAACGGCGGGCGGCTTTTCCGATTGGGAATTATTCGACGATGGCGGCGCCGCCGTCGAAGAGGATGGTGCTGCGGTAAAAGGCGACGAGCCCCCTGTGCAGTTCGGTCAGATCGTGCTTTGCGAGCGTCTCCACGGCGGAGTGCATGGCGAGCTGCGCGAGGCCGAGATCGACGGAGGGGATGCTCACTTCGGAGAGCGAGATGGCGCCGAGCGTGGAACCGCTGCGCACATCCGAGCGGTTGAAGAAGGTCTGATACTTGACGCCCGCCCGCGCCAGGATCGTCTTCATGACGGCGGAAGTCATGCCGTCCGTCGTGTAGGCGCCCCCGGCGTGCCCCTTGATGACGATCCCCTTGCCCATGACGGCGCGGTTGGTCGGATCGCACTTTTCGGGGTGATTGGGATGCAGGGAGTGGGCGTTGTCGAGGGAGACGAGGAAGGACCTCGCGAGCGTGCGCATTTTGAGTTCCTCGCTGTCGCCGATGATGCGGAAGAGGGTGGACTTCAAAAAGTCGCTGCCCGCGCCGCCGTAGGTGCGGCTGCCGATCTCCTCCGCCTCGAGACAGGCCGCCACGGCAGTCCCTTCGATGCTGTCCGCCTCGATGAGCGCCATCACCGAGAAATAGACGCTCGAGAGGTTGTCGAGACGGGGCGAGGAAAGAAATTCAAATTCCGCGCCGCTGTCGAAGGGCTCGGCGTCGGGCGAGAGGAACAGATCGTAGGAGACGGCGTCTTTGAGGAGATCGCCGAGGTCGTGCTTCCCGAGCGCGAGGAGGGGGAGCTCCGTCTGCAGATTGGGGGCAAATTTCTCGTTTGCGTCGCGGTTTTGGTGGATGGCGAGGGAGGGGATGACGACGTTATACGCGCTCACGGCGTTCTTTGCAAACAGCCGCTCCCCGTCCGTGACCACGACGCGCCCCGCGATTTTGAGCGGACGGTCGAAAAAGGTGTACCACAGGCCTCCGCCATAGGGCTCGGCGTTGAGGCGGGTAAAATTCTCATCGGAGAGCGCGGCGTTCTCCTTGAGTTTAAGACAGGGCGAATCGGTGTGGGAGGCGACGATGCGCATCGCTCCCGCTCCGCAGCGGAAGGCGATGATGCTGCCGCTCCGCTTCACATAGTATTTCCCGCCCTCTTCGAGCGGCCAACTGTCCTGTTCATAGAGTTCGGAAAATCCCGCCTCCCGCAAAATGCTCTCGACGTTTTCCACGGTCTGGTAGGCGGTGTACGAAGTTTTGAGAAATTCTCTGAAATTCATGGGGTCTCCTTTGTTTCCTTCATTATACACACTTTTCCCCGAAAAAGCAAGGGCGCAACGCAAAAAACCTATCTTGACAGCACAGCATATCTATGATATAATCGACCTGTTGAAAAGGAGTATGCTTTGGCAAAGAAACCGTTCAAAAAAGCGGTCATGGATCTGGCCGTAAAATTATACTTCAAACTCACAAATTCCAGCCTCAAACAGCGCGAGACGGCGGGGGAGGGCGGCGCATGCGACGCCCGTACTTCCGCGCTTTTCCGCCGTGCGGCGGGCGAGGGCGCCGTGCTCTTGAAAAACGACGGAACGCTCCCGCTCAGCGGGAAATTATTCGCGCTCTTCGGCCGCACGCAGACGGACACCTTCTATACGGGTTACGGTTCGGGCGGAGACGTTTGGAAGCCATACCATGTCTGCATCCTCGATGGACTAAAGGCGTCCGGGGCTCGGCTCTGCGCCGCAACGGAGGCGTTCTATACCGCCTATTCGAAGGCGCATCCCGCCGACCGCGGCGTATGGGGCGACTGGCCCTATTCGTTCCCCGAGCCGGAGGTCCCCGCGAGCGTCTTGCAGGCGGCTTCGGCCGAAACGGATACCGCCGTCGTCGTCTTGGGGCGGGCCGCGGGCGAGGACCGCGACGCCGCGCTCGCCCCGGGCAGCTATTTGCTCTCCGAAGCGGAAGAGAACTTGCTCGCGGCAGTCAAGCAAAATTTCGCCCACGTCGCCGTCGTGCTCAACATCGGCGGCATCATGGATCTTTCGTTCACGGAGGACGCCCGCATCTCCGCGGCGCTTCTCCTCTTTCAGGGCGGCATGGAGACGGGCAACGCCTGCGCCGATCTCCTCCTCGGGAAGTGTTCCCCCTGCGGAAAACTGCCCGATACCGTGGCCCGCAGCTATGAAGATCACCCCTCCTCGAAGAATTTCGGCGGCCCGTTCGAGACGGTCTATGCGGAGGACCTCGACGTCGGCTACCGCTATTTCGAGACCAAGGCGCCCGACCGCGTGCTCTATCCGTTCGGCTTCGGCCTCAGCTACACGACGTTTGCCCTCTCCGACGTTTCGGCGGACCGCGAAGGCGTCGCGTGCCGCGTGACCAACACGGGCGCGCGGAGCGGGAAGACCGCGCTCGAGGTGTATGTCAAGAAGCCCGAGGGGAGCCCCGCCCGCGAGCTCATCGGCTTCAAGAAGACGGCGCTCCTGCGGCCCGGTGAGAGCGAGGAGCTTCGGATCTCCTTCTCCCGCCGCGATTTTGCGGTCGCGGACCTATCTCGCCGCGCCTTCGTCATGCCCGCGGGAACGTATGCGCTCTATGTCGGTTTTGACGTCAGGACCGCGGACATGGTAGCCTCATTTACTGTCAACGCTGCAGAATTTGTCGAAGAATTTTCCGACATTTTGCAGGCCGATCTCAAGGAAACCGTGCTCAAAAATCTTCCGCGCGAAATGGCGGGCGGCGGGGAGCGGATCTCGTTTTCGGAGGTCGCGAGCGGCAAGAAAACGCTCGAAGCGTTCGTCGCGGGCCTCACGGACCGGGAGCTCTGCGACCTCTCCCGCGGCGCGCTCAAGATGGATTCGCCCCTCGGCGCGAGCGGCAACGCGGGCGTCATGGGCGGCGTCACGAAGCGTTTGGCGGCGCTGGGGATCCCCGCGGTGACCATGACGGACGGTCCCTCGGGCATCCGCCTCAAGACGGCATGTTCCCTCATTCCCAGCGGGACGCTGCTCGCCGCCACCTTCGACGAGGCGTTGATGTTTGACGTCTACCGCGCGCTCGGCGAGGAGATGAAGGCGCGGGGCTCCGACGTATTGCTCGCCCCGGGGATGAATCTTCACCGCAATCCGCTCTGCGGCAGGAATTTCGAGTATTTTTCCGAGGACCCCTATTTGACCGGGAAGATGGCGGCGGCCGCCGTCAAGGGGTTGCAGAGCACGGGCCGCGCGGCCTGTCCCAAGCATTTCGCCTGCAACAACCAGGAATTTAACCGCAACAAGAACAATTCCGTCGTCTCGGAGCGCGCTCTGCGCGAACTCTATCTCCGCGCCTTCGAGATCGTCGTCAAAGAGGCCGCGCCGAAATTTCTCATGACGTCGTATAACCTTGTCAACGGCGTCTACGCCCACTATCACTACGCGCTCGTCCGCGGAATTTTGCGCAAGGAATGGGGATTCGGCGGTTGCATCGTCACCGATTGGTGGATGCAGAAGGGCAAGAGCCCCGATTTCAAGCATATCAAGAACAATGCATACAGGATCCGCGCGGGCGTCAATGTCCTCATGCCGGGCGGGGGGTACCTCGGGAAGCGCGTGCAGGGCGGAAGCCCGCTCTCCTCGCTCGGGAAGCGGGAGGGACTGACGCGCGGCGAACTGCAGCGGAACGCGGCGGAAATTCTGGCGACGATTCTGCAATTATCCGCAAGCGAGTAGCGAATTTTTATCACAAAGGAGAAAGAGAGATGCAAACGATCGAAGCGGAGGAAACGGGCGATGTGGTTTGACGAAGGCGTATTTTATCAGATCTATCCGCTCGGGTACTGCGGCGCGGAGCGAGAAAACGACTTTGGCGCGGTCCGCCATCGCCTCGGCAAAATCGAGGCGCAGATCCCGCACCTGAAGGAGCTCGGCGTCAGCGCCGTCCTCTTCAATCCGCTTTTCGAGAGCGAGTGCCACGGCTACGATACGGTCGATTTTTATCATATCGACCGCCGTCTCGGCACCGATGAAGAGTTTAAGTCGCTCGTTGAAAAGCTCCATGACGCGGGCATCCGCGTCGTTTTGGACGGCGTTTTCAATCACGTCGGCCGCATGTTTCCGCCTTTTCGGGAAGTACTCGGGCAGCGGGAGAGCGCGCCGCATCGGAATTGGTTTTATGTCGATTTTTACGGTAATTCCCGTTACAACGACGGGCTCGGTTATGCCGATTGGGAGGGGCATCCCGAGCTTGTGAAACTGCGCCTCGAAGACGCCGGCCTCCAAACCTATCTCATGGACGCCGTGCGCCATTGGATCCGCGCGTGGGGGATCGACGGGCTGCGGCTCGATGTCTCCTACCTGCTTCCGCCGTGGTTCATGGAGCTGCTCCGCCGCACGGTCAATGCGGAAAAGTCGGAATTTTTTCTGATGGGGGAGGTTATCCACCTGCAGAATTTCGTCTGCAACATTCGGCCCGACCGCCTCGATTCCATCACCAACTATGAGGGGTTCCGCAGCATGCTCTCGGCCTTCAACAGCCGCAACCTCTTCGAGATCGAGTATTCCATGAACCGCCTCTTTGCCGATCTCCCGTGGGCGCTCTGCCCCCGCAAAAATCTCTTCAACTTTGCCGACAATCACGACGTCGAGCGCGCCGCGACCGCCCTCAAAGACGGGCGCGACCTGCACGGCCTCTACACCCTCCTCTTCACCATGCCGGGCATCCCCTGCGTCTACTACGGATCGGAATACGGCGTGCTCGGAGACAAGTCCGATTTGGATTACAATTTGCGTCCCTGCGTCGATGACCTCGGACATGGTACCGACGAAACGCTTCCCGATCATATCAAACGTCTCGCCGAAATCCGAAGAACGTCGCGGGCGCTTGCCTATGGGAGCTATCGGAAGGCGACGCTCGCGAACACGAATTTTTCCTTCGTGCGCGAGTGCGACGGGGAGGCGATCATCGTCGCCCTCAACATCGGCGACGGCGACGTCACATTGCACGTCGGGGACGGGGAGGGAACCGATCTTTTGACGGGACAAACAGGCGATCTTCGCGCGCTCGCCCTGCCGCCGCATTCTTCCCGCGTCCTGCGCCGAAGTCGCTGAAAAACGCGGCCGCGCGGCGCAGTGCGAAGTTCCACTTGAAAAATTTTTAATAAATTGAAAACGACGGCATTCTACCTCGGACATGGGGGATAGGAACGCCGTCTTTTTTTGGAATTTCAGGGAAAAAACCGGGAGGAATTTTTGCAGAACTGTTGCATAATTTCCCGGAATATGATACAATACGGATACGTTCAACTATCGGGAGGGGAATATGACCTTAAGAAAGACTTTTGCTGCGATTTTTGCCGCGGCGATGACGGTCTTGCTCGCTCTGGGTTTGGTGCTTTTGGGCGGAAGCGGGATCGAAACGCGCGCTTCCTCCGCCAACGATGCCTTTTCCATCGAGAAACTCGAGATCGACAACGCGTTTCTTCGGGATGGATACATGGAGCGCTACGGCGTTCCCGGCTCCAAATTCGACTATTCGAACAACGGCGGCGCCGAAGCGGGGGCGCCGCTCTCCAACGCGTTCGACCGAAATTTCGGCTCGATCTGGCGCTCCCAGATGTCCACGACCGCCACGGACATCAATTATGTGGAGGTCAAATTTCACGACGCGGTGACGCTCGACCGCATCTATTATCAGGCCGACTGCGGTTGGTATAACCGCGGCAGCTTTACGCGCGTCCGCATTTCCTACATCCCCGAGACGGCGTCCGACGCTACCATGTCCGAGAAGGACTATGTCGCGTTGCCGGAACTCGCCTATCCGCAGACGTCGGACATCAATCCCAATCTGATCACATTCCACGATCCGATCATCGTAAAGGCGGTGAAACTCGAATGGCTCGCCGTCCACACCGGCCACCGCGCCTGTGCCGCGGCGAGCGAGATCGTCTTTTTGCAGCCCGAGAGCGACGCCGTGGAGGCGGTGCAGAATCTCTTCACCGACTATGCGCAACTGCATCTCCACGAGACCATCGACGGCAAGCGGGTGGATAAGGCCTACATCGAGTCGCTGCGCAATTCCGTCAAGGGCTATGCGACCTACGATACCGAGCTCACCTATCTGCTCAACCGCGCCGAGCAAGTGCTCGCGGGCACCGTCTCCTACGACGCCCGCCGCGAGATGGGCACCGACGAGACGTCGGCCAACGTGTTGCAGCGCCGCGGCGACGTCGCGGGGTATGCGCGCAGCACGCTTAAGATGGCGTGGTTCGGCACCAACCGGCAGGCGACGGGCGTGAGCGTGGCGCCCGGTGAGGAGCTCATCGTCTATGTGGACGGCAAGGAGGGCGATCCCCTGCCCCGTCTCGTGGTGACGCAATTCTGGGGGGCATGGTCGAGCTGGAAGAGCGGGGAATACACGCTTTCGCTCGGGAAAAACATCATCCGTCCCGCCAACTATTTGTTGCAGGGATTCACGACGAACGACGGCCAAGCGCTCCCCGCGGGCGGGCCCGTCTACTTAGTCAATCCCTATGTCTCTCCGAAGATCGCCGTGGGCCGTTCGGAAAAAGTGCAATCCGACGACGTCAAGGTCTATTTCGAGGGCGGTACGCTCATTCCCGTCTTCCGCAAGGGTGGGGACGTCGGCCTCTACAGGCAGCGCGTCGCCGAATATGCCGAAGCGGTGCAAAAGGACAGGAAGGAGGCGGACGCGATCAACAGCGATTTCAGCTCCATGCAGGCCCATCGCGACTATAAGGTCGTGGACGTCACCGAGATCGTGAGCGACAATATCAACATCACCGTGCGCGCGACGGCGGCGAATACCTATTATAACGAACTCGGATACAGCCCGCAGGACGCCTGTGAGAACTGGGATACTTACGTCAAAGAGCTCTTGAGATCGGACGGCGTCATTCTCGAAGAAAACGATCCCAACATCAAGACCTACGGCGGCAGATACGATCCGCGCGCGCAGTGGCTCAACTGCAATATCCGCCTGATGCAGCCTTACGGCGCGGCCTATGCCTATACCGAGCATGTGGGGATCCAGGTCAGTTGGGAGGGCGGCGCGCTCACGGGCCTTTCCTTCGGCTGGGGCTATACGCATGAACTCGGCCACATGATGGATATCGGCGAGCGGACCGTCAGCGAATGCTCCAACAACATGCTCTCGAAGTACGACGAGACGGTCATGTCCAAGATCGCGACGCGCGGCGACTTCACAAAGACAACGGAGGCCCTCGCGCCCGACGTCCACGCCGATTCGTATTGGAACACCAACCGCGGCAACTTCATCATCTGGTGGCTGATCGAAAGTTTCGAAAACGGATGGTGGCCCCGTCTCGAAAATCTCTATCGCTACTACAACATCTATGAGAAGCACCTCAACGACAAGGGGCAGAGCACCATCGGCACGCTGACGGCCACCGAAAAACAGGTGCTCCTCGCCTCCATTTCGGTCGGATACGATCTCTCCTACTATTTCGAACGCTGGGGCTACAATCTTTCGGCGTCCGATCCCGTCTTCAAATCGGCGACGGCCTCCAAGGCCTTCCATACGTTGATGGACGAGGCCGTCCGGGACAAGAAGATCGCAAAGGACGGCTACATGCCCAAGATCTGGTATCTCGACGCGGCCGAATGGTGGGCGCGTCACGACGACGCCACGACCGCCACGAAGATCTATGGGGGGACGGATGTCGCCGAGATCGAGGCGCTCACCAAGAGCGCCGCCGGCTACAATATGATCCTCCGATCGGACAAAATGAACGATCCGTCCCACCTCGGGTTCGAGATCTGGGAGGGCGAGGGCGACAGCGCCAAGGTCATCGGCTTCACCCACAACAATACCTTCCTCGATACGACGCAATATCAGGTCGGCTATGCGCCCGTCTACACCGTCGTCGCCTACGACAGGGCGCTCGCATGCTCCGGAAAGAGCGCTTCGGCCACGCTCGACGCGCGCAATACCGTCTGCAAGATCGGCGAAAAGTCCTATTCCACGCTCTACGACGCATTCGTGGAGAGCCGTTCCAACGATACCATCGTCGTGGTCGCGGATAGCTTCGTGAGCGGGCTCGTGGTGCCGTCGGGGAAGACGCTCACCATCAAGACAGACGGCAAACCGCATACGCTCTTCCGCGGCGGCGCGGAGACGCTCTTCCGCGTGGAGGCGGGCGCCGAGCTCTTCTTGGTGGGCGGCGAAAATGCCGAACTCGTGCTCGACGGCAAGAGCTATGAGCAGGAGTTCCCGATCGTATATACGGAGGGCCGCCTCGAAATTTTGCAGTGCGAACTTCGCAACAATCATATCCGCTACGGCGCCAAGAAGGCGGGCGGAGCCATTCAGGCCGTCTCCGGAAACGGCGCGGTGCTCTCCGTCCGCAATACCAAATTCCTGAACAATTCCTCTTTCTACGGCGGCGCGCTCTCCTGCAGTGCGGGGACGGAGATCGAGGGCTGCACGTTCCGCGAAAACCATGCCGTGGAGGGCGGCGCGATCTATATCAACAATGTCGCGACGACCATCCGAAATAGCGTTTTTGAACAGAACATCGCGGACATGGGTGGCATGAATGGCGTCACACCGAGCGGCGGCGCGATCTGCGTGGTCAACTGGTACGCCTCCGTTACGGCCGAAGATCTCACCCTTCGCGCCAACTCAGCCGTGCGCGGAGGAGCCCTCTATTTCGATTCGCAGAATTTCAACGGGAAACGTGTCACGTTCGAAAATAATTCCGCCACCGAAGAGGGCGGCGCGGTGTATGTCTCCCGGAAGGCGTGGACGTCGAACTGGAATTGGAACAATCTTTCGCTCGTCGAGTCCACCGTCAAGGGGACGGTCTGCGAGGAGGGCGCGGCGCTCTATCTTCGCAGCAACAGCGTCCTCGGGCTCGACCTTTCAGAGAACACGGGCTGCAAGCAGACGATCGCCTTCGTCGAGGGCAGTTTCACGCTGGAGGGCGGCGATTGGAGCGGGCCCATCTTCCTCTCCGAGCGCGCCAACCTTTCCGCCACTAAGGCCTTCCCGACGGCGCACGCCGTGCAAGTCGAGACCGAGCATTCCGAGCTCGACGGCGTCTTCATCTCCGCCAAAAACTTCAGGGGCAACTCCGACGCCGTCGGATTCACCGTGACGGGCGGCAGTATCGTGTATTCGGAGGAGAAGAACGCGCTCATCTTCGCGCTCAAGGCGGTGAACGTGACCTACGTCATCGACGGCGTCGCGCAGCCCGCGCACACCTATATCCTCGGCCGCGAGTTCCCCGTCGATTGCGCCATAACCGACGAAACGAAGTATATCGTCGCATGGACGGCCGCGGGTCGCGAATATGCCCCCGGGGAAACGTGCATCGCGACGGAGGACATGACGTTTACGGCCGTTTTGAAGGACAAAGCCGTCGTCACCTATCGCTATCCGCGCACTGATCTCGCAGACGAAGTCGTCTACGTCCTTCCCGGCGAGAGCATCTCGCTGCCCAAGCTCGATGTCCTGCGCAACGCGGCCTTTGAAAAATACGACCTCAAGGGCTGGAAGCAGGGGGATGCGGCGGACCTGCTCCTTCCGTTCGCCACCGTGACGGTGGAGGAGAGCACGATCTTCACCGCCGAACTTGTCGATAAGCTGCGGGTCGATTATTACGTCAAGCCCTACGCGGAGGAGGGGGCGCCCGCTATGTTCGCCGCGGAGGAGAACCGCCTGATTTCCACGCAGTACTATACTTTCGGCGAGCTCATCCGCTTCGTGCGCTGGCACGATCCCACCGGGGAATATGTCCCCGCAGACGGCGTCATCGACGCCTACACGACCGCTTCCGGGGAGGAGATCGACTTCGAGAGATTCACCGTCACCGCCGATCTCGACCTCTTCGCCGTCGTCACGAGCCAGCCCATCACCGTGTTCTATACCTATTTGATCAACGGCGGGACGGAGTCGTTCGAAGGCATCACGATGCCCATCGACTATGTGAAGCACGGCGACGACTACACCATCTCCGTGGCCAACGTGCCCTACGGCTACCACATCGAGAAGCTGGAGCTCTGGACGGCGGACGGCATCATCAATGAGTTCGCCTCCCGCGAGGAGATCGAGGGATTCCGGATCGAGCACGCGGATGAGTTCTTCTACGGCATCACCGTATATATGGAATGCAACGCGTATGAAGTCTCCTATAAGTACAACGACAACGACGACGACCCGAACAACTACACCGAGACGAAGAAGTTCGGCGACGTTTTGACGCTGCGGGAGCCCGAGTCGCTCCCCGAGGGCTATCACTTCAACAGCTATCAGCGCGGCAAGAAGGTGCTGGAGATGAACGACGAGGGGATGTACGTCGAAACCGACGCCTTCCTCGACGTCAAGTTCGACGACGAGGGCAAGATCGAGGTGGAGATCACCGAGGATACCATCATCAATATCGTCGTCTACATCGAGAGCCAAGAGACGCTTCCCGACGACCCCGTCGATCCCAACCCGGGAGGCGAAGATCCCGTTGACCCCAACCCCGGCGGCAATGATCCTGTCGATCCCAACCCCGGCGGCACTGACCCCGTCGACCCCAACCCCGGCGGCAATGATCCTGTCGATCCCAACCCCGGCGGCACCGATCCCGTCGACCCCAACCCGGGCGGCACCGATCCCGTCGACCCCAACCCGGGCGAAAATGATCCTGCCAAACCCGATCCCGGCCCGGTCGTGGTGAAAAAGAAGGGGTGTTTCGGCAGCGTTGTCGGCTACGGCAGTGCGGCGCTGGCGGGCTGTGCTTTGGCGGCGCTGGGCATGGTGCTGTTTGTGAGACGCCGAAGAGATCGGTAAAACTTATGGATGCGAAGAGAGTCTGCTTTCGGGCAGGCTCTTTTTTATACTCTCGCCCCATGGTGTCCCTCTGTCCTCTCACCCCCTCCCTCGGGAGGGGGGTAGGGGGGTGGGGCGTTTCCCGTCCTATGGCGTCCCCCCGCAGGGGGAAGCTGCCGAGCTTGCGAGGCTGAAGGGGGTGGGGCGTACTTTGGTGAAGAGGAGCGCCCCCTTTCAGTCTTTCAAACCACTTTCCCCCCTTTGGGGGACAGCTTTTTGTCCTCTCACCCCCTCCCTCGGTGTTCCTCTGTCCTCTCACCCCCTCCCTCGGGAGGGGGGTAGGGGGGTGGGGCGCTCCTTGCGTTTTCGCATTTTCAAAAAAATATTTTTCAAAACGCCGCTTCGCCGTCTCGCCGCGTCCGCGCGCTCAAAAGCGGAAATCGGCGCCGATGCGCGCTCCGCCGTCTTTTAGATTGTCAAAAATACCGTAGAGAGTGTCAGATTTTCACCTCGCAAATCCCCCTCCCTAATATTATAGTAAAAATTTGTACTGAAATCGTAAAAAATGACAAACCCCGCCAAAATGGCAAAAACTGCCTCCCAAGCGGTTTTTTTGAAAAATTTTTTGCTAAACTGTGTTTTAATCACTGAATTTGAAGAAAAAATGTCAATTACGAAAAAAATGCAAAAAATTTTTTCAGAAACTATTGACAAGCACACTAGGGGGGGGGGTATAATAGTCTCATAAATATCTTCGAATTATCGAAGAAGTTAGGAGGAAATTATGAAGAAATTTGTAGCTCTGTTGCTCGGATCGGCGATGGCCGTTTCGGCAATCGCGGGCCTTGCCGCCTGCGGGCCGAAAAAGCAAAACCCGAACCACGAGCACGTCGACGCCGCTCCCCAAGACGGGAAATGCGACGTCTGCGGGCAGGATATGACCAGTCCTCCGTCACACACCTCTCATCCGGATGTCGATTTCGACGGCTATTGCGATATCGGCGAGGAGAAGTTGACGCCGAGCGATCCCGTTCCCTCCATCACGCGGGCGGCCGATCCTCGGACAAAAGACGCCTATACCGTCTATGACGGGCAGACCGGAGAGGAAGTCGGAGGCTACCCCTCCGTCGCACAGGCCATCGAAGCGGCCATTGAAAACGATCTCGACTACTTCGAAGACGAGGAGACGCCGTTTGCCGCGAAGGGCAGCTATGTCACGCTCAAGGGCAGCGACACCAAGCTCTTCCGCAATCAGCTTGGCTACTCCAATGCGAAAGGAGACCTCTATTACTACTATCAAAATCACGCGCTGGTCGGGGTGGAAGTCGCGGACAGCACGCTTTCGCGCGTCGCGGGAAAGGATTGGATCGCATACCGCGTCTCATACGGCACCGAGGGGACGCAGCCGCAGAACGGCTTCAAACTCCTCGACGGAAAGGGGAATCCGCTCTCCGCGGAGCAGACCTCTGCCATTCCGCTCAGCCGCGGCTGGGAATTTTTTGCGCACTCCGACGCGTCCTTCCGCGCCGTGCCCGTGCGCGACGCCGGCGCGACGGGCAGCCGGTATACCGTCGATCTCTCCAATGTAAAGATCACGCCTCCCTATGCGGGCGTACAGGAGAAGACCTATGCGTATATCGGATTCTGGATCGGCGCGACGGGCTACGGGTTCGAGCTCGGGATCGCCTGCGATACGACGACGGGCAACTGGTATACCTATTGCTCGCACGCGCCCGGCGAGAAGTCGCAGGTCTACAACAACTATGACCTCGGCGAACTCGTCATGACTTCGACGTGGGACGCCGCGGCCGGCTGCTTCAAGCCCGACAGCAGCAGTCTCTCGTTCGAGCTCATCGAAAAGCGCGAGACCAATGAATTTAACGAGCCCTCATGGTACAATTCCTACACCATGAAGACGGACAAAAAGACGTATACCTACCGCATCGACGAGGATTTCATTTCCGACGTCTGCGGGGGCGGCGCTTTCCAGACCGAAAACGGCTTCTTCTTCACGGCCGGGCTCGACGTCGTGGCGCCCGACGCGGAAGTGGGCGACGATCTTCCCATCGTCGACTACACCAACGGGTCCGCATTCGAAAATCTTGTCATCACGCAGTCCGAAGTGTACTTCCCGACGAGGGCGGAATTGGAAGACAACGATTATCCGTCTGAGATCGATCCTTCCCTCCGCGGTAAGTGGTTCTCGACGTATACCGACTTCGAGGGCGTCGGAAAGGGCGTTTACGACTATACCATCGTCAACACGGCGGCCTGCGTCACTTCCGACATCAAGTCGGACAAGAGCACCTGGTCGTTCTCGTACAAGGCACCCGCAACGGCGCCGACGCAGGCGGTCGCGGGCGAACTCAAGACGTATCAGGACAAGATCGACACACTCAAACAGCTCACCGAGCAAAACGCCTACAGCTACAAGGATACCATCGCGGAGGTGGGCGCCCTGTATGCGAACGGCAACGCCGATATCTCCGATCTCCAGAACTATATCTATCTTGCCGTCGATTGGGACGTCTTCCTGAAAGCGCGCGAGACATATTATAAGGGCCTTGAAAACGCGTTGAGCGCGGAAGCCAAGGCGCTGATGGGCGAGATTGAAGCGCTTCCTTCCCTCAAACTGCTCTTCAAGGGCTACAAGATGCCCGAAGACGCGCCCGAAGGCACCGCCAAGACGGATTATCTCTACAATACCGTCTTCGAAACGTATGCCGCGCTGAAAGTAAAATACGATGCGCTTTCCGAGGATGACAAAGAGATCTTCCCGATGACCGAAGCCTACAACACCATGCAGGCATGGCAGGAGCTCTAT
Organism: uncultured Clostridia bacterium; assembly: GCA_947627565.1. Lineage (GTDB taxonomy): Bacteria > Bacillota > Clostridia > Christensenellales > Borkfalkiaceae > Gallimonas. The sequence continues at coordinate 6,047 of CANQWO010000030.1, read as the reverse complement.
GATGAACTCGACGAGCTCGTAAACGGCACGTTCGGCACGACTTCCTATCAGATGGGCAGCCTCGACATGACCAAGGTCGAAACGCTCACGGGCGCGCAGATCATCGAAAGTCTGTTTGAGTGCGTTTATAACGTCGGTTTCGGCAACGGCGATGAAAAGGTCCACGTCCTCTATGCGGGCGGCGGCATGGATCCCAACAAGGGCATCGCGTCGTTCCGCATCCTGTTCATCCGCGAGTTCCTCAAGGAGCACGAAGTCACGCTCGGCTATCTCGACGACGCGATCGAACTGCTCTGCGTGAATGTCGATGCAAACAGCTACGACGGGCACGCCTATATCCATGACTTCGAGAACTATCTCTATCCCGTCATGAAGCAGATCGCCCGCATCCTGACGGGGGACTGCACCTATCTCGACGAAGAGCTTGCCGAAGTCGTCAACACCAACATGCTCAACTTCCGCATGACCGATCCTTGCCTGAGATTTAATTTCGGCGACGCGACCAGCTCGGGCAACCTCGACGGCGGCAACTACGGCGTCTACTTCGGCGAAAACGTGAACATCCCCGCGGCGAACTTCCGCAAGGTCGTGCAGGATACCATCTTCGAGATCATCAAGCGCGACAGCCCCGACACCGCGTTCGGCACCAACGGCATTTCCGTCACCTCCGAAGTCGAGGGCCTTACGGAAGATCCGCTCGGCCAACTTTCCACAGAAGTGCAAGGCCTCATCGACAGCCTCAACGCGCTTCCCAACATCGCCGCGCTTTCGACGGTGACGGACGGCAGCAAGGTCCTCGAAGGGCTCACGACGTATGCGGCGCTTCAGGAGAAGTATACGCAGCTCACCGTGCTCGAAAAGGCGGCTGTGGCCCGGTATGCCTACGATCCCACCGGAGCCTTCGCGGCCTATAAGAAGCTCGGAGACGATCTCAACGCCCTCGACAACACGACTGAGATCACCGTGAAAGCGCTCTCCGAAGACGGCAAGACCGTTGCCGATCCCACGCAGATGACCGCACAGGCGATCGTCAGAGATTTCATCGCGGTTGCGCTCAATAAGTGCAATACCGGTTTCTTCTGTCTCTCCCACAACGATAACAACGGCCACCACGTCCCGCAGACGATGCGCGCTTACTATCTCTATGAGCTCATGAAGAAGCAGAAGATCACGTGCGACTTCGTAGACGAGATCGTTGCGGCGATCCAAGCCGATGCGAACGGCGCAACCGCTTGGGAAGCGGTGAGCACGGTTTGGCCCGTTCTCGGACAGGTCGCCCGCGTCGAAAAGAAAGAGGTCGCCTATCTCGATGAAACGATGGCGACTGTGCTCAATGCGGCTCTCGAAAACCGCACAAGCGTGACTTTCGCGAATGGCGATTGGAACGGGTATTGGTACAATCAAGGCGATGTAAACCCTGCAAGCAAATTTGTATGGACGTATTATATCGACGACGTATTCACCACTTGGACGCCCATTCCCACGCTCATGGAGAAACTCGGCACGATCATTGAACGTGACGGAAACGGCGTGAAACTGGTGAAATCGGGCAACTACTACGGCTTCAAGCTGAGCGGCCATCTCGTCGGCCTCACGGAGGACCCGACGAAGCTCACTCCCGAACTCACCGAGTTCGTAGAGAAGCTCAACGCGCTCACCGACATCACCGATCTTTCCAAGGTGACGGACGGCAGCAAGATCCTCGAAGGCCTCGCAGCTTACGCCGAACTTCAGAATGAGTACGAGGCGCTCGCAGAAGCGGATCAGAACAAGATCATCGGCGCTTCCTTCGATCCCACCGCGCTCTTCACCGCCTATAAGACCCTCGACGACCAACTCAAAGCCCTCGACAAAGAGAACAAGATCACGGTGAAAGTGCTCGGCGCGGACAAGAAACCCACCGATTCTACGCAGATGACGCAGGCCGAACTCGTGAAAGCGTTTATTACGGAAGCGCTTCATCCCTGCGCAACCGACTCGAATCGCTATCTCTGCACCACGCAGGATGCATATGCCGTAGTCGCCTACACCGCATATTATCACTACACGCTCATCGAGAGCAACAACGTGGAATGCGAGATCGTGGACGACATCATGACGATGCTCCAAAGCGACACCTGGTCGCGAAACGTTCTCAAAGATTTCTCCGACCTCTGGGCCATTCTCGGGCAGGTCGCCCGCATCGTCAAGGCGCCGGATTCGACCTACCTCGATGCGGAGATGGCGAAAGTCATCAACGAACACATGGTCAATCGCGATGGCGCATATTCCAACGGCTTGACTGCTTATAACTCCGAATGGAACTGGGATATGACCGGCGGAAATGGATTCTTCGATATTCCTCGCGAGAGCCATTTTGCATGGACGTATTATATTGACGACGCGCTTTGGACGGGAACATGGCAGAGTATTCCTTCGCTCTTGGAAAAACTCGGCAAGATCATCGAGCGTGACGGAAACGGTGTGACGTTGAAAAAGATTCAAAAGAACGGCGAAGACAAGTGCTACGGCCTCATGGTCACCGGCGAAGTCGCCGCAGTGACGGAGCCTCAGAAGAAGGATTAACCCCCCGTAATCGCGACCCTGCCCGCCTTTGAGGCGGGTGGGGAAGCGAAAAAGAAATTCCCGGCTTCCCGTCCCGTTTGGGACGGGGCAAGCCTTGCTTATCAAAATGCGCTTTCCGATGCGCGGTTAAAGGAGAAAAATCCATGAAAAAAGCGATTAGTATTGTGCTGGCCGCCCTGATGCTCGGTTCCGCCGGCGTTCTCGCTTCCTGTAATCTCGGCGATTACAACAAGACGCCGACCGGAGACGGGCACGACCACACCGTCGACGAAAACGACGACAATCTCTGCGATAATTGCGGAGAGGAGATTCTGGCGGGCGTCAATTGGAATGTAGATTTCGAAAATCCCGCTCCGCTCAAGGGGCTTTATCCGCTTTCCGGAGTCAAGAATTTCGGCGACGACGATACCACCCAGATCATCGAGGAGAAGACGGGTTACGACATCACCTACGATGAACTCGGCGCGACCAACGTGGGATCGGACATCTCCAAGATCTTGATCTCCAAGGCCCAGTATGACTATATGAAACTCGACGGAGGGAGCTTTGCGTTCTATCTCGACGGCACCTTCCTCGATCTCACGCATCTGCTCAAACATACGCCCGAGGGGAGAGTGCTCTATCAGCTCATCGACCTCACGCCGCACGGCTGGGATTCCGTGAAGTATACCGATGACGCGGGCGTGGAGCACATCTACGGCATTCCCGGATTCGCCTACGTCACCATGAACAATACGGCGCTCATCTGGAATACCCAGCACCTCAAGGCGATCGGATTCCCGGAGAAATACGGTCACGATCTTCCCGAGACGCTTTCCGAAGTGGACTGGGCGCTCGATATGCTGCAAAATACGTATGGCGCGAAGAACTCGAGCTATCATGCGCTCGGCGTTCCCGGCGCGGCCTCCGCGATCATCGAACAGCTCGCCTGTCCGTTTGAAGTGCCCAACCAGTTCTATCTCGATGAAAACGGCATGATCCAGCGGTATGAATACAGCCCCAACATGACCGATTACATCTACTACATGAACTATCTCTTTAACAAGGGCATCATCTCCAAGGACTGGAACACCTCCTCCGCGGCGACCATGCAGCAGCTCTTCGCCGAGGAACTGCACTCCTGCGCCTCCGTATCCTATTGGGGGCTGACGTCGTTCGTCGACGCCATCGTCTCCAAGGGGCAGGTCGCGAAGGCCAACGGATTCGAGAACACGTTCGACAACATCCACGACAAAGCGATCGCGTGGACGCTCAGGATCCGCGGCGACGGCTTCAAGTTCACGGCGGCCGACGGCACCGAGGTCACCTGCAAGGATCAGGAGCAGGCCGTCCTCAGAGGCGATCCCTACAACACGGGCGCGTTCGTCGTCATTCCCTACTACATGCGCAAAAACGCACGCTACGTCATTGATTTCGTCGCAAAAATGCTCGAGATCGACATGGAACTCTATGGCGGCGTAGAGGGGAGACACTGGGAAAAGATCGCGACGCCGCAGGGCGCGCCTGCCCCCGAGGATTACACCAAGGAGCGGGACAGCGAATATTCCGCATTTGAGAGCTTCAAGGATTACACCGTCTTCATCCGTCCCTGTTCCTACTCGTATACCGACGGCAGGAGCGGCGAGGAGAAGCTCGTCGAAGTCAAAAAATCCGGCATGTGGATCCGGCTCAACGAACGCTATCTCAACAATGTTGTCGGCAACTCGCAATACGGTCTCGGGACCAATTCCGTGCTCGGCAACGTCTCCTGTCACTTCCAGGAGATGGCGTTCAACGCGTGGTACTACTGCGATCCCAATCCCGCGCCCGGCGCATACATCAACAATCCCATGGCGATGATGCCGCCCCTGCGGCTGTGGAACCAGGTCTCCAACGTGGCGCCGAGCTACCTGATCACGGGTCTCGAAGGCGCCATCGGCAACGGGAAGGATCCCATGTCCGAGCTCACGAAGTACCGCGAAGGGGCCAAGAAGCGCTATGCGAGCAAGAACGGCGTCAAATATTACTATTGGGGTGACGAGGTCTCCAATGAGCTCACGGATTGGTACAACGCCAATAAGAAGCAAGCATAAGCCTTATATTCTGCGATAAGGAGCTAAATTATGGACGATCATTCGATTTTGTCGGAACCCGTTTCCGCCGCAGCCGCGGCGGAAACGGGAAATTCCCCCGATCTCCTGCAACAGGTCGAAAAGGCGCCCGCGCCGCATAAAGACCCGGGATATTGGGGAACGCAGTGGCAGAGGATCAAGAAATATCGCTATCTCTTGGGATTTTTGGTCCCCGCGATGGGTCTGCTGTTTGTCTTTTCCTATATCCCGATGTTCGGCATCCTGTTTGCGTTCAAGGGCACGGACTTCAGCCTGATCCCGCGCGAGGGCGTGGAACATCCGAGCATCCTCGGCGAACTCATCTACCGGAGCTGGACGTTTGACAATTTCGTCGCGATTTTCCAACCGCGGTTTTTCTCTGCGGTCGCGAATACGCTCATCATCAACGTGATCCGGCTCGTGATCTGTTTCCCGCTCTGCATCATCCTTGCCGTTCAGCTCTCCGAGCTCAAACATCAGGGATTCGCGAAGGCCATCCTCATCATTTTGTGTATTCCCAACTTCCTCTCGTGGACGATCGTCATCGGCACATGGTCGGGGCTGTTCCATGCGGATATCGGCGTATTCGGAAAGATCTTCGGCAATCTGATGGCCAATCCGAGCTGGTTCAAATTCTTCGTGATCGCGCTGGGCGCGTGGAAATCGACGGGGTGGGGGTGTATCCTCTACTATTCCGCCATCGCGTCCATCGATAAATCCTACTATGAATCCGCCACGCTCGAGGGCGCCAATAAACTGCAAAAGATCTGGTATCTGACCATTCCCTCCATCATGCCCACGATCGCGCTCACGCTCGTGCTCAACATCAGCGGCATGCTCTCGACGGGCTTCGAGCAGATTTGGACCATGATGCAGGTCGATCCCGGGAAATTGACGTATACGCAGGAGGTGCTCGATACCTATATCTATGAGATCTCCATCGGACAGGGCGTTTCGGACATCCCGTTCCCCACGGCGCTCGGCATCTTCAACGGACTCATCGGTCTCATCCTCATGGTCGGCGGCAACTACATCACGTCGAAGACCTTGAAGCGCGGGCTCTGGTAAGGGAGGAACGAGATGAAAATCAACATTTTGAAAAAGAATCCCAACAAGATCAAGCAGAGCAAGATCGATACCGCGCTGGACATCGCCAACGTCATCATCTTGTTTGCCGGCGTCATCGTCATCTGCTTCCCGCTCCTCAATTTCTTCTCGCTTGCCTTTAACGATGGCAACTGGAATACGCACGTCGTCGTCTTTCCCGTAAAGCCGACGCTCGCCTCGCTCAAATATGTCTTGGTGGAGGGGGGCGCGATGGAGTTTTGGCGCGCGTTCATGAACTCCGTCATTTTGACGGTCTCGGTCACGGTGCTCTCCAATCTCATCATG
>CANQWO010000029.1 GCA_947627565.1 uncultured Clostridia bacterium | reverse complement strand
CATATAGAAGCCTTTTATAATAAGGGCATAGAAATTCCGTGAGGATTTAAGAAAGTGCATCTCAGAGCGATTCGCCCGCGCCCATGTCTGCCTTCAAAGTCAACAAGCGTGCGGTGGCGTGGCAAATTGGGTCGCGCACGGCGGAAGTCAATTCCGCCTAACGCACATCATTTGGAATGAGTTCACGAATTTCTATCATATAGAAGCCTTTTATAATAAGGGCATAGAAATTCCGTGAGGATTTAAGAAAGTGCATCTCAGAGCAATTCGCCCACACCCATGTCTGCCTTCAAAGTCAAGAAGCGTGCGGTGGCGTGGCAAATTGAGACGCGCACGGCGGAAGTCAATTCCGCCTAATGCATAGGATTTAATTCACGAAATTTCTTGTTCCAAGAAATTTTCGTGGGTGGAGCGCCGCAGTTCTCGCTCAACAGCCCGGTGGGCTGTGAGCGGCGGCGCGACATGAGCGGTGGCCTCCGCGCAGGGGCCGTAGGCGGTCCCTGCCGCCAAGGCGTCGCCCGGCTTAAAGCGCAAATCAAATCTCCCCTCCACATCACAAAAAATCTCCGAGCAGGTGTTTGGAATGAAAATGTATTTCGAAAATAAAATCATGACTTGGCTGGATTCGTTTGACGTCTTCGATGAGATCGGCAGAAAACTCTTCCGCGTCAAGGCGAACGCGCAGGGCAGAAAACGGCTCAAAGTCTACGACCTCGGCCTCCGCGGCAAGAGCGTCGCCACCATCAAGAAGTGCGAGGAGAACTATCCCGGCGTGGAGATCAAGCACGGCACCAAGTTCGTCTCGGTCGTCAATCGATTTCTCTCCAATGTCCAACGCTTCTTTGATCTCGGCTTTTTGGGTTGGTGCGCAAGAGGGGACTTTGAGCACGGCAATTTTTCGCTTTTCGACGCGAATGACCGCACCATTGCGTCCGTGCGCGTGGAGGAGAAACTCAACCGCGTCATGCGCTGTATCGAATCGCTCCCCGAGTTCTATCTGCATTCCCTCACTTTCGCTCTCGCCATTGATGTGCAGGTCTCCGATCCTACCCCCAACCTCTCCGACGTCTCCGACCCTCTTCTCGCATTGAGTTGAAGCTCATTTATTTACAGCGAGAGCTGTTCCGAGGGGGGGCATGTCCGCGTTGTACCCCTTACTTTCGGACATGTACCCTGCGTTTTACGTCTATCATTGGAAGTCCGTCGGGATCGCCGCGGGCTTTTTTCATGCCCTGCGCATGCGGGAGGGGGCGTGAAAGGGGCGTATGTTTTAATTCCAAGTGAAACATTTCACCGTTTTTTAATTTTTTGGATTGACAAGCGCGCGACGGGGGCGTATAATTAAATTATGATTTATCTCAAAGATTTCAAAACGGGGAAATTGATCTATGAGGCGCTCGATTCCGAGATCCGCCTCGGCATTCTTGAGGAGCTGCTCATCCACGGCGAGCTCAATCTCGCGTATTTTGCCAAGCGGTTTCAGGTCTCCAACGGCGCCATCACCGCCCATATCAAAAAGTTGCACGAGGCGGGTCTCATCGAGATCACGACGGCCTCCGGGATCCGCGGAACGCAGAAAGTCTGCCGTTTGGCCGCGGAAAAGCTCATCATCGACTTTACGGGCCGCCCGCCGGCAGAGGGGAACGTGGAGTCGGCGCAGATCGACGTCGGGCACTATATCGGCTACGACATCCGCCCCACATGCGGCCTCGCCACGCGCGAGCACGTCATCGGACAGTTCGACGATCCCGCCTGTTTTTCCTATCCCGAGCGCGTGAAAGCCGGCATCCTGTGGTTTGCCGCGGGGTACGTCGAATATCTGATTCCGAACTATCTGAAGGAGGGCGGAGAGCTCATCGAACTTCGCCTTTCCATGGAGCTCGCCTCCGAGGCGCCCGGCTATTCCGCCTACTATCCCAGCGATATCCACTTTTTTGTCAACGGGCACCCGCTGGGATTTTATACGAGCAAGGGGGAATACAACGATCGGCCCGGGACGGTCAATCCCGCGTGGTGGTATGGAAATTTGGGGCAATACGGCAAAAAGATCATGATCTCGGTCAACCGCGAGGGCACGTTCATCGCCGGCGTCAAGACCTCCGGGACCACGCTCCGCGATCTCGGGATCGTCCCCGGCGGGCAGATCGTCTTGCGCATCGCCGTTCCGGACAGCGCCGAGCATCTCGGCGGCGTTACCGTTTTCGGCAAAAATTTCGGCGATTACGACGAGGGGATCGTCTGTAATTTCGTCTTCAAGTGAGGAGAAATCGCGATGGATATTTCTGCTCTTTCGGAAAAATACGGCGTCAATGCCGAGTGGGGCGCGGGAGGAAATTTCCCCGTCTTTTTGCGGCGCGTTGAGAAAAAACGCGTCCTCGTCATCACCGACAGGCATACCATGCCCATGAGTAGGCCCATCGTAAGCGCGCTTGAGGGGCAGGGGAATCCTGTCGAGCTCTGCCATTTCGACTGCGACGGACCCGTCGCCGACGAGGCCACGGTGGCGCGGGCGAGAGCGGCGGGCGAGGGGGCGGATTACCTGCTCGCGGTGGGGGCGGGCACGCTCAACGACGTCGCGAAATATGCGGGTTTCCTCTTGGGGAAGCCGAGCGGCGTCTTTGCGACGGCGCCCTCGATGGACGGATTCACCTCGGGGGTGACGCCCCTCATCGAGAACGGGTTCAAGATCACGAAAAACGCGCAGGTCGCGCAAGATGTGCTCATGGATCCCGCCGTGCTCGCCGCGGCGCCCTCCGTCATGATCGGCGCGGGCGTGGGGGACATCCTTGCGAAATATTGCTGCCTCACCGACTGGCGGATGTCGTCGCTTCTGACGGGAGAGCCCTACAATCGGGAGGCGGCCGATCTCATGGATGAGGCTGTCCGCGCCTGTGACGCGAGTATTCCGTCGCTCATCGCAAAAGAGAAGGAGGGGGTGGAAAAACTCATGAACGCCCTGCTCATCTCGGGCTATGCCATGGTGATCGCGGGAAATTCCCGCCCCGCTTCGGGCGCCGAACATCACATGAGCCATTTCCTCGAGATGGACTTTCTGCGCCGCGGGAAACCCATCCCGCTGCACGGCGTCAAAGTCGGATTGGGGACGACGGTCTCCCTCTATCTCTACCATACGCTGCGGTCCCGCCCGCACTTTGCCGGCGAGGAAGACGTGCTCCCGCTGGCGGACGCGCTCCCTTCCGTGGAGAGCGTGCAACAGACGCTCGCCGCGCTCGGCTGTCCGACGCATTTTTCGGCGCTCGGCGTGCCGGCGGAGACGGTGCGCACCATGTTCCGCGAGGCCTACAAGATCCGCGACCGCTTCACCGTTCTCACGCTGTATTGCACCTACGGATTCATGACGGAACGCGTTTTAGACGAGCTCATGGAGGCATTCTATTAAGTGAAAATCGCGTGAAAAAAGGCGGCTTGGCCTCTCAAAATGTTGACGAAAAGCCGCCGCGCCTGTTATGATAGAGACAAGTTTTTTGGGGGGAAAGACATGTTACAAGTCAAGAATTTGGTCAAACGGTACACGGCCAAGGGGGAAACGGTCACCGCGCTGAACGGCGTCTCGGTGGACTTCCCCGCGCGCGGGATGGTCTTTTTGCTCGGCAAGTCGGGGAGCGGCAAATCGACGCTGCTCAACGTCTCGGGCGGTTTGGACGTGCCCGACGAGGGCGAGGTCATCGTCAACGGGAAGTCCTCCAAGGACTTTTCGCCCGGCGACTTCGACAGTTACAGAAATACATACTTGGGGTTTATTTTCCAGGAATATAACATCCTCTCCGAGCTCACGGTGGAGGAGAATGTTGCGCTGGCGCTCGAACTGCAGGGCAAGCCCAAGGATCGCACGCGCGTGGCGGAGATCTTGCGGCAGGTCGATCTCGAAGGGTATGGCGACCGCCGCCCCAATACGCTCTCGGGCGGGCAGAAACAGCGCGTCGCCATTGCCCGCGCCCTCGTCAAGGACCCCGAGATCATCATGGCCGACGAGCCGACGGGCGCCCTCGATTCCACGACGGGCGCGCAAGTCTTCGATACGCTCAAAAAGCTCTCGCAGAGCAAGCTCGTGGTCGTCGTCTCGCACGACCGGGAGTTCGCCGAGGTCTATGCCGACCGCATCATCGAACTCAAAGACGGGAATATCATCTCGGACATGACCCGCACGGATGGCGCGCAGTCGTTCGTGCGGACCAATCTCAACGAGGTCACGGACAAGAAAATTTCCCTCCTGAGCGGGGCGGACATGACGGCGGAGGAGGAGCAGAAAGTTCTCGCGTTCGTCCGCAAGCATAAGGGCGGACTGGTGATCTCCGCGGAGGACGAGGACCTCGCCGTCTTGCCCAAAGAGACGCAGACGGGCGCATTCCGCGAGACCGACCTCGCGGCGATCCCGAAGGAGGAGCCGGGCGATTGCCGGTTCATCCGCTCCAAATTCCCGTTCCGCTACGCCGTCAAGATGGGCGTGGCGGGGCTCCGCACCAAGCCCGTCCGCCTCATCTTTACGACGCTGCTCGCGACGATCGCGTTCATCGTGTTCGGCGTCTTTTCCACCGTCATCACGTTTTCGACGGCGAAGTCGGGCGCGAGTACGCTGACCGACTCCGATTTCCAGGCCGCCGTGCTCGAAAAGCACGGGCTTTTGCACGTCAATTCCGACGAGGGCGGGCGCACGCTCGAGATCGATTCGGGCGTCAACGGCGGACATTTCTCCGAGGCGGAGGTCGAGGCCATCCGACGGGCCGAGCCGGGGATGAATTTCGTGCCCGCCTTCTCGTTGGAGGCGCTGGTGTTGGACTATACGGGGGAGCTCAACGATTACGTCTCCGGCGATTCCTATTTCGGATACGTCACCGCGCTCACCGCGTTTGCGGACGCCTCGTATCTTGCGAGCCTCGGCTCGTGCAAGCTCTACGGCGATCTGCCCTCCGACGAGACGGAGTGCGTCGTATCGAGCGCGGTGTTCGAGGCCTACAAATTGTTCTACCGCGAGGGCGGGATCTCGACGTATGAAGATCTCTACGGCAAGCCCCTCTCCATCTTCCACACGCGCAACGAGCCCCTCGAATCGCTCAACATCTCGCTGACGATCGTGGGCGTCGTGGAGACGGGCAGCGATTTTTCCCGCTACGAAGCGCTCAAGGGGACGCGGGAGGACGCGGGTCTCTCCATGGAGGCGTGGGACGCGCTCGAGGAGGACTTCCAAGAGGTCTTCCAATGGTCGATGGACGCGCTCTGTTGGGTGGACGACAGTTTCGCGGCGGCCCACCTTCCCGAAAATTTCGAGACGTACAAGCGGCGGATGATCTCCAATTCCGTCAACGGTTGCGTCGAACTTCCCACCTATTCGGGGAATCCGTATGATTCGGCCTATCTCCTGCATACCGCAGACGGCGAACTGGCCATCGAGACCCAGTCGTTCGGGGGCGGCCGTCCCGGTTGGCCCGGCGGGTTCACTGTCAATTATTACTCGCTGGATCCCGACGCGGAGGCGGAGGGGAGCTATTACGACTACCTGTTCGCGCCCCTCCTCGGCGACCGTTCGCACAGGGCGGCGGCGCTCTTCCGCTACGACCACGTCGCCCGCGCCGCCGATTACTACTACGACGCGCCCTATGCCTTCATGGGCAGCGTGCGCGAGGGCAGGAATACGTTCAGCCGGCTCTTTGCCGTCTTGGGCGCGGTGGCGGTCGGGCTCGCCGTCTTTGCGGCGCTGCTCCTCTTCAACTTTATCTCCGCGAGCATCGGCGCCAAGAAGAAGGACATCGGCATTCTGCGCGCCGTCGGCGCCCGCGGCATCGACGTCTACCAGATCTTCATGGTGGAGGGCGTGATCATCACGCTGCTGTGCTTTGCGCTCGGGAGCGTTCTGAGCGAGATCGCCTGCATCGCGGTCAACGCCATTCTGATCGCGGCCGACGTGTTCCGCTTCAAATTCTTCCTGTTCGGCTGGCTGAACGCGCTCATGGTCTTTGCCGTCGCCTTCGTGACGGCGATCTTCTCGACGAGCGTGCCCGTTGCGCTCGCGGTCAAGAAGAAGCCCGTGGAGGCGATCCGAAGCATTTAACGGGGTGCGGATGCGCAGAAAAATTTCGCAAAAGCGCGCAAAAGCGTTTGACAAGCCGCGCGTCTTTTGCTATAATGATCGGGTAATAAGTGCTTCGGCGAAGGAGGGTTGAATATGTCTACGATCAAGGTCGGTGATAACGAGAATCTCGAGTCCGCGCTCCGCAGATTCAAGAGAAAGTGCTCGCGCGACGGCATCATCGGGGATCTCCGTAAGAAAGAGTTCTACGAGAAGCCCTCCGTCAAGAAGAGAAAGAAGTCGGAAGCAGCCAGAAAGAGAAGCAGAAACTGAAAAATTTCCGTACCGTCGGGTACGGATTTTTTTTGCGAAATTTGTCGAAAGGAGAGAGAATGGATCGGTCGCTGAAAACGCTTGCCAAGGAGGCCAAATGCCGCATGAAGCGCGGATTTTGGCAGGAATGTGAGAAAAAATTGGAGGATGAACGCAGTTTTGCCCGCAAGCAGGGCATCAACGAGAGCAAGCTCGAGCTCTACTTCCGCGACAAGGTGGACGCCCAAATCAAGGGCGATACGCCCGATGAGTTTTACCTCAAAGTCAAGAAAATGCTTCTCGAGGAGGGGGAGGTCTCCGACGCCATCGGGCGGCTCACGGACAGGGCCTACTACGAAACGCTCGGCTATGCGGAAAAACAGCGCTACAACTTGGAGCTGTCGGAGAAATATCTGCGCGCGTTGGAGCGGTTCAAGAAGGAATATGAGTTCGAACTCCGCGGAAGATGAGCGCTGCGGCGGGCCGGTCAAGGGCGGGGTTTTGCACTCCCTTCTTCTTCCGTTTCCCCCGAAAGTTTTTGCAAAAACTTGCCAAACGCGCCGCGGTATGATATAATCAAAGGGTATGCAAACCCTCGAATCGCTCAATGAAGAACAGAGACTGCCCGTCCTCGATACCGAGGACGCGGTTTTGGTGCTCGCGGGCGCGGGCAGCGGCAAGACGCGCGTTCTCACGGCCCGCATCGAGCATCTCGTCGCGGACTGCGGGGTCCAGCCCGAAAATATCCTCGCCATCACGTTTACCAACAAGGCGGCGGGGGAGATGAAGGAGCGGCTTTCGCACGTCTCGGACGTCGGCAGAATGTGGGTGTGCACCATTCACTCCATGTGCGTGAAGATCCTCCGCATGTTCGCCGACCGCTGCGGCCTTCATGAGAACTTTTCCATCTATTCCGAACAGGAGCGCGCCGCCGTCGTCAAACAGGCGTTCAAGGAACTCGGATACGACGACGGGGCCCTGTTGAAATCCGTAAAATATCACATCTCCAACATCAAGATGCTCGGCCTCGATCCCGAGACTTACATCGAGCGCTTCCGCTATGAGCGCGGCATTCAGGACGCGATGAAGGTCTACCGCCGATACAGCGAACATCTCAAGACCTACAACGCCCTCGATTTCGACGATCTTTTGACGGAGACGCGCGCCCTGCTCACGACCGACCGGGAGGCGCTGGAATACCTCGCCGGCCGCTTTTGCTATATTCATGTCGACGAATTTCAGGACACCAACGCGGTGCAGTTCGAGATCATCAAACTGCTCGCGAGCGTGCACGGCAATCTCTTCGTCGTGGGAGACGACGACCAGTCCATCTACGGCTGGCGCGGCGCCGAGATCGACAATATTCTGCACTTCGAGCGCAGTTTTCCCAGCGCCAAAGTCTATAAATTGCAGCGGAACTACCGCTCCACGGGCGCCATTTTGGCGCTCGCCAATGCCTCCATCTCCCACAACTTCCGCCGCAAGGGCAAAAAGCTGTGGACGGAGGCGCCCGAGGGGGCGAAACCCGTCTATTACGAGGCGGAAGAGGAGCTCGGCGAGGCGCTCTATTGCGCCCGTATCATCGCGGAGCTTCGCGGACATGGGTACCGCCTTTCCGATTTCGCCGTGCTCATGCGGATCAATGCGCTGACCCGCGCGTTCGAGCAGGAATTTACCAAATACGGGCTTTCCTATAAGGTCTTCGGCGGCTTCAAATTTTTCGAACGCAAGGAGATCAAAGACATTTTGGCCTATCTTCGGCTCATTTCCAATCCCTTCGACAGCGAGGCGCTTCTCCGCGTCATCAACGTGCCGCGGCGGGGCATCGGCGATAAGACGGTGCAGGCGCTCATCGAATATGCGCAGCGTGAGGACGTCTCCGTATACGACGCCGTCTTGGCGGCGGACGAGCTCCCGCTCTCGGCGGGCACCCGCGAGAAACTCCGCGCGTTCGGGGCGTACATCAAGACTTTGGTCATCCGATCGCAGCTCGTGCCCGTGAACGAACTGGTGGGCTACATCCTCGAGAGCGCGGGCATGTACGAGCAGTACGCCGACAATTCCGATGATAGCGTCACGAAGCGCGCCAATCTCGACGAATTTAAGAACTCGGTCGACGAATATGTCCGCATGAACGAAGACGCCGATCTCTCGGAGTATTTGCAGCAGATCACGCTCTATTCCGACACCGACGAGATGGACGACGGCGACTATATCACCGTCGCGACCATCCATGCGGTGAAGGGGTTGGAATTTCGCTGCGTCTTTTTGGTCGGCCTCGAGGAGAACATCATGCCCACTTCGCGCGCCATCGAGGAGCGGGACGGGCTCGAGGAGGAGCGGCGGCTCATGTACGTCGCCATCACGCGGGCGCGGGAAAAGCTGTGGCTGACCCGCTCCAAGAGCCGCTATCTCTACGGCCACCGCGAGCTCGCCATGCGTTCGCAGTTCGTCGAGGAGATCAAGGACGAGTTAGGGATCGCGGATAAGCCCGTCTACCGCCGCTATGCCGGAGATTTCGAAGACTCCTATGAGGGCGGTCGGAATGCCTTCGGCGGCGCGGGATACGGCGGACAGGGCGGTTACGGACAGGGCGGCTACGGCTACGGACAGGGCGGGCGCTCCTACGGCGCGGCGCGCCGCGTCGGGACCTATTCCGAGACGCAGAAGCGGGACGCATTCCCGACGTTTGGCGGGGAGAAAAAACCGGTCATGACGTATGGCGGGGTAGGCATGTCCGCGACAAGGCCTCCGCAAACGCCGCAGAAAGACACTTCCGGATACCGCGTGGGAACGCGCGTCAAACATGCGCGCTTCGGCGAGGGAACGGTGACGGCGGTGCGCGGCGAGGGGAGAAATCTCATCGTCACGGTGCATTTTTCGTCGGTGGGGAATAAGGATCTGGCGGCGGCGCTCGCCCCCTTGGAGATTCTGCCCTGATTGGGCGAACCGCGCAGAGCCTTCGCATTACTTCGTTACGCTTGCGTTTTCCTCGTCCGCGCGCGGTCATCGCGGACATGCCCCCTGCATTTCGCGTCATCGGTTCCCCATAAAGGAGAAATTTTTATGCAAACAACCCAACGCATGAAGGAACTTTGCGACATTCTCAACAAGTGGGCGTATGAATATTATGTGCTCGACGCCCCCAGCGTTCCCGACCGCGAATACGACCGCCTCTACGACGAACTCGTGGCGCTCGAACGCGAGACGGGCGTGCGGCTCCCGGAGTCCCCGACGCGCCGCGTGGGCGGCGAACCCGTCAAGGGATTTGAGCGCCATACCCACATCTCCCGCCTCTACAGCCTCGACAAGGCCGTCTCCGAAGACGAGCTCACGGCTTTTTTTACGCGCGTCTCCAAGGCGGGCGACGCCACCTATACCGTGGAATATAAGTATGACGGGCTCACCGTCTGCCTCACCTATGAGAAGGGCGCGTTTGTCCGCGCGACGACCCGCGGCAACGGCGTGGAGGGCGAAGACGTCACGGCGCAGGTGCTCACCGTGCCGAGCTTCCCGCTCACCATCTCCTATCAAGGCACGCTGGAAGTGCGCGGCGAGGCCGTGATCCGCCTCTCGGCGTTGGAAAAATACAATGCGGAGCACCCCGAGGAGCCGCTGAAAAATGCCCGCAACGCGGCCGCGGGCGCCATCCGCAACCTCGACCCCAAGATCACGAGGACCCGCCGTCCCGAGATCCTCTTCTACGACATCAACTATATGAGCGAGTCGCCCGTCTCCTCGCAGACGGAGGCGATGGCGTTTCTCAAAGAACAGGGATTTAAGACCTTTCCCTACTTCCGGCACTGCAAGACGGGCGAGGAAGTCCTTGCCTGCATCGACGAGATCGAAGTGGGGCGGCGGACGCTCGACGTGCTCACCGACGGCGCCGTCGTAAAAGTCAACGAAGAGGGCATCCGTTCGGACATGGGTGCCACGGATAAGTTCCCGCGCTGGGCGATCGCCTATAAATTCGAGGCGGAAGAAGCCGAGACGACGGTGCGGAACGTCTTTTGGCAAGTGGGGCGGACGGGCAAACTCACGCCCCTTGCGGAGGTCGAGCCCGTCGAGCTCGCGGGGGCGACGGTGCGCCGCGCCACGCTGAATAATTTCGGCGACCTCACGCGCAAAGACGTCAAACTTCATTCCCGCGTCCTCATCCGCCGCTCCAACGAGGTCATTCCCGAAATTCTCGGCGCCGTCTCCCATGTGGAGGGCAGCGTGCCCGTCGAAAAGCCGGCGGTGTGCCCGTATTGCGGGAGCGCCGTCCGGGAAGTGGGCGCCAATCTCTTTTGCTCCAACCGGGACTGCCCGCCGCGGATCGTGCAGAAATTGACGCACTATTGCAGCAAGAACGCAGCGGACGTGGAGGGCATGTCCGAGGCGACGCTTCAGATTTTGTTGGAGAAGCGCGACGTCAAGCGGTTTTCCGACCTCTATGCGCTCACCGACGAGAGCTTCCGTGAGGCGAACGGAAAGTATTTCGAGGGATTCGGCAAAAAGAAGATCTCCAACCTGCTTGCGGCCGTCGAAAAGAGCAAAAAACTTCCGCTCGACCGCTTTCTCTATGCGCTCGGCGTGGAGGGCATCGGCCGTGTGGCCGCCCGCGATCTCGCCGCGTTCGGGAGCTGGCAGGCCGTCGCGGCGCTCTCGCACGAGGCGCTCGTCGCCATCGAGAATATCGGGGAGGTCACGGCAAATTCCATCGAGGCGTATTTTGCGGACGAGGAGAATCTTGCCGAGCTCGCGCGCCTCGAAAAAGCGGGCGTCGAACCCTATGTGAAGGCGCGTGCGACGGAGGGCGCATTTGCGGGAGAAAACGTTGTTTTGACGGGCTCGCTGGCATCCATGTCCAGACCCGAGGCGCAGAAACGCATCGAGGCGCTGGGCGGAATCTGCCAGAGCGCGGTGTCTTCCAAGACGACGCTCGTCGTCGCGGGGGAGAAGGCGGGCAGTAAGCTCGAGAAGGCGCAAAAGCTCGGCGTCAGAGTGATCGGCGAGGAGGAATTTCTCGCGATGCTGTCGTAGCGCGGCGCCGGGCGGCGCCGGAACGCGGCGCGCCGCTCCCGTTTTTTTGTTTTCTGTTTGAAATCACTTGCAAACCGCGCGCCCGCGTGTTATAATGTTGGAAGAAAACTGCCGAGGATTGTCTATGTACAGCATGACGGGTTACGGAAAGGGCGAATACCGCGAGAACGGTCTGGAGTTCACGGTGGAAGTGAAATCGGTCAACAACCGCTATCTCGATCTCGCCGTCAAGAGCCCCCGCATCTTCCTCGCGGCCGAGGAGCGCATCCGTTTGCTCGTCCGCGCCGAGATCTCCCGCGGCCATGTCGACGTGTTCGTCTCGTATGCCGATAAGCGCGAAAAGGACAGGGCGCTCAGCGTCGATTTGGAGCTTGCCCGTGCCTATGTGCAGGCGGCGGCTTCGCTCAGGGCGGAATTTCCCGCCATCGGCGACGACGTGACGCTCTCCTATCTCCTGCGCCAGCCGGAGATCGTGCGGTCAGACGATCTGCCCGGCGAGGACGACGCGCTCCTTGCAGGGCTCGAGGCCGCGCTCAAAAGGGCGCTCGAAGCGCATAGAGCCATGCGTCTTGCCGAGGGGAAACGGCTCGAGGCCGATCTTCTCGCCCGCATGGATACCATCGCCCGTCTTCGCGACGACATCGCAACGAGGGCACCCATGGTCGCGATCGCCTATCGCGAAAAGCTGACGGAGCGCATGAACGAGTATCTCGGCGGCAAGGTGGATGAGACCAGGATCCTGACGGAGGCCGCGCTGTTTGCCGACAAGTGCAATATCGACGAGGAACTCACCCGTCTCGCTTCCCACATTGCGGAGTTCCGCAAGATCGCGGGCTCCGAGCAGGTGGGGAGACGGCTCGACTTCCTCATTCAGGAATTTAACCGCGAGTGCAACACGATCTGTTCCAAGTCCAACGACGGGGAAGTCACCCGCCTTGCGCTCGAAATGAAAAACGAGATCGAAAAAGTCCGTGAACAAATTCAAAATCTGGAATAACGTATGAAGGGCATTGTCGTCTGTATATCCGGCCCTTCCGGGGTCGGGAAAGGAACCATCGTCAAAGAGCTCTTGCGCATCGATCCCGCGCTTGCGCTCTCCGTGTCATGCACGACTCGTGCGCCGCGCGCGGGCGAGAAGAACGGGGTGGATTACTTTTTCATCACCCATGAGGAGTTCGCAAGAAAGCGCGAAAACGGCGAATTTTTGGAATTTGACGAGCATTTCGGAAATTTCTACGGCACCCTCAAGGAGTACGTCAGCAACCTTGCGCGGCAGGGCAGGACGGTCATCCTCGAGATCGACGTCGTGGGGGCGTTCAAGGCCGAAGCGTATTACGGCGGCACCTGCAAAGTCGTCAATATCTTTATCAAACCGCCGTCGTTCGAGGCGCTCGAGGAGCGGTTGCAGCGCAGGGGGTCGGAGAGCGAGGAACAGTTGCGGGCCCGCAGACTGCGCGTCAAATTCGAATACGGGCAGGCGGAGAAGTTCGACTATGTCGTTTTGAACGACGAGGTGGCGCGCGCAGCCGCGGAGATCCGCGACATCATCCAAAGGGAACAAAACAACGAGTAGGAGTGTGAAGATATGATCAATGAACCGTCTGTAGACGCGCTTGTGAGGAAGCTCGGGAGCGACGAAGCGCCCGTCTCCCGCTATGAACTGTGCGTCGCCATCGCGAAGCGCACACGGCAGGTCATCGAGCAGATGCAGGCCACGGGGACCACGGAACTTCCCGGCAAGCAGAAAGAGATCGTGCTTGCCTGCCAGGAAGTCATGAACGGCAAGTTCAAGATCACCAGAGACTGAAAAATGCCCCGTATCCGCGGGGCGATTTTTTCATAAAGCGCAGACATGTACGCAGAAGTCATCGTAGACATCGCACACAGCGATGTCGATAAAATTTTCGATTACCGCTGCGACGAGACGGTCGCACGCGGCATGCGCGTCGTCGTTCCCTTCGGAAGGGGGGTGACGACGGGTTTTGTCATGCGCGTCAAGGGGGAGACCGACGTGCCCCCCGAGAAGATCAGGGCGGTGCTCCGCACCGAGGGCGCGCCCCTCACCGAAGAAGCGCTCATGCTCGCGGACGTCATCACGGGCAGATACCGCGTCCCCATGGCCCTCACGCTTCGCCTCTTCCTGCCCGCGGAGATGCGGACGGGCAAGACGTCGGAGCGGTATAAGACCGTCTGCGTGCCGACGGACGCCGAGGCCTCCTTTTCGGACAGGGCGCCCCGCCAGAGCGCGCTCTATGCGTTTTTGAAGGAGCGCGGGGAGGGCGACGCGGCGTATTTGCGCGAAAATTTCGGCGACGCCGCGCTCAAATCGCTCGAGAAAAAGGGGCTCATCCGCACCGAAAAGCGGCGCGTCTTCCGCGACCCCTATACCGGCGTCTCGGGCGAAAACGTCGCGCGAGAGCTGACCCCTGCCCAGCAAAACGCCGTAGACGTCGTCAAAAATTGCGACCGCGACGTCATTCTCATCCACGGGGTGACGGGCAGCGGCAAGACGGAAGTCTACCTGCGCCTCATCGCCGACATTCTGGAAGAGGGGAAGACGGCGATCTTCCTTGTCCCGGAGATCTCCCTGACGCCGCAGATGCTCTCCCAGCTCCGCGCGCGGTTCGGGAGCAGGGCCGCGATCCTGCACAGCGGGCTCTCCGCGGGGGAGCGCTTCGACGAATGGATGCGCCTTCGCGAGGGAACCGCCCGCATCGCCATCGGCGCCCGTTCCGCCGTCTTTGCGCCCGTCGAGAACGTGGGGCTCATCGTCATCGACGAGGAACACGACGGGAGCTATGTCTCCGAGAGCTCGCCGCGGTATGTGACGTTCGATGTGGCGCGGCTCCGCGCCCGCTACAATCATTGCAAACTCGTCCTCGGCAGCGCGACGCCCTCCGTCGAGACTTATCACCGCGCCCGCGAGGGAGAATTTGCGCTCGTGAAGCTCCCCGAGAGGATCAACGCCCGCCCCATGCCCGAGGTGCACATCGTCGATATGCGCCGCGAGGTGCGCCGCGGGAACGCCACCGCCTTCTCGGCCGCCCTCCGCGAACGCCTCAAAACTTGCCTCGACAAGGGCAATCAGGCCATTCTCTTCCTCAACCGCAGGGGGTATTCGCAGACGGTCATCTGCCGCGATTGCGGGTATGTCGCGGTCTGTGAAAATTGCGACGTCTCCCTCACCTATCACAGCGACGAAAACGTGCTGAAATGTCACTATTGCGGCGCGAATTATAAGATGCCGCCCGCCTGTCCGCAGTGCGGCGGCAAGCACCTCGGCTATGTCGGGACGGGCACGCAGCGCGTCGTCACGGAGCTGAGAAAATTATATCCGGCGGCCCGCATTTTGCGCATGGACGTCGATACGACGAGCGGCAAGGAGGGGCACTACCGCATCTTAAAACAGTTTGCGTCGCGCGAGGCGGATATCCTCGTCGGCACGCAGATGGTGGCCAAGGGGCACGATTTCCCCGGCGTCACGCTCGTCGGCATTCTCGACGCGGACATGAGCCTGCACTTCTCCGATTATCGGAGCGGGGAACGCACTTTCCAACTCGTCACGCAGGTGGCGGGACGGAGCGGGCGGGCGCAGGAGCCGGGCGAGGTCGTCTTGCAGACTTACGATCCCGAGAACTACATTCTCCGCTTCGCCGCCAATTACGACTACGAGGGCTTCTACGCCCATGAGATCTCCATGCGCGCGGCGACCATGTTCCCGCCCTTTGCCAAGATCGTGCGAGTCATGGTGACGGGCGAGGAGGAGAAGGCGACGCTTGCGGTCCTCAAAGACGTCTACGAAAAATTGCAGGCGATCTATGCGGAACATGCCGAGGCCTTCCTCTTTTTCAACCGCATGCATGCGCCCATCAAGCGCATCCAGAATAAATTCCGCTACCAGGTCCTCATGCGGCTCGTGGACAGCGCCGTCCTCAGAGAGGTATACGCCGTCTGCGCCGCGCAGAAGAACAAGGACGTGCTCGTTTACGTCGAAGAAAATCCCGCAAATCTCAGTTAGGAGCAAAGTTATGATCCGTGAAATCGTACAGGTAGGAAACGAAATCCTGCGGAAGAAGTGTGAGCCCGTCAAGCGGTTCGACGCCGAGCTCGGAAAGCTCTTGGACGACATGAAAGAGACGCTGAGGGCGGCGGAGGGGGCGGGGCTCGCCGCGCCGCAGATCGGGGTGCCCATCCGTGCCGTCGTCGTCGACGTGGAAGAGGGCTATTTTGAATTGATCAATCCCATTTTTGTGTGGCAGAAGGGCGAACAGGTGGGGCCGGAGGGCTGTCTTTCGGTGCGCGGCAAGGCGGGCACGGTGCGCCGGCCCTCCAAGGTCAAAATCCTCTTTCAGGACCGCAACGGAGATAAATATTCCATCGTCGCGCGGGATTTCTTTGCGCGGGCCATCTGCCATGAACTCGACCATCTCGACGGCATTCTCTACACCGACAAGGCGGAAAATATCCGCGACGCAGAGGAATAAATTTGGGAAGCCGCGCCGCCGCTCACAGCCCACCGGGCTGATGAGCGAGAATTGCGGCGCTCCACCCCCTTTCGGCCTCATAGATTCGGTCACTTTCCCCCCTTTGGGGGGACAGCGGGGGGAGACGTCTCCCATCCATGGAGGGAGCTCCCGCAACGCGGGTGAAGGGGGGATGGCCCCCGCCTCAGTCACTTCGTGACAGCTCCTCCCCAAGGAGGCGCTCTTCCCATCCTCTCCCTCGGGAGGCATCCGCTCGCCACCCCCTCCCTTGGGAGGGGGCAGGGGGTGGGGCGCTTCACAAAGGGATGACCGCGGACATGGGTATGGGAAATAAGGTCAAAGATTTCTGATCTTCTGAAAAAACAAAAACCACGCTTTTTGTTTTTTCCCTCAATTTGCCACGCCACCGCACGCTTGTTGTCTTTGATGGCAGACATGGGTGTGGGCGAATTGCTCTGAGATGCACCTTCTTAACCCCTCACGGAAATTCTTTGCCCTTGATATGCCTCCCGCAGGGAGCTTCTATAAAAAGAATTTCGTGAATGATAGAAATTCGTGAACTCAATGATGTGCGTTAGGCGGAATTGACTTCCGCCGTGCGCGACCCAATTTGCCACGCCACCGCACGCTTGTTGTCTTTGATGGCAGACATGGGTGTGGGCGAATCGCTTTGAGATGCACTTTCTTAAATCTTCACGGAAATTCTTTGCCCTTGATATGCTTCCCGCAGGGAGTTCCTATAAGAAGAATTTCGTGAACTTCTTCGTGAATCAAATAAAAGGAGTATCAATTTTGAAGCTCATCTTTGCGGGGACGCCCGCGTTTGCCGTGGAGCCCCTCTGTGCCATTTTGGACGCGGGCCACGAAGTCACGGCCGTTTTGACCCAGCCCGATAAGCCCCAGGGAAGAAAGGGCGTCCTCACGCCGTCGCCCGTCAAGGAAGAGGCGATGCGGCGTGGCATCCCCGTCTTTCAACCCGTAAAACTTCGCGAGGAGGTCGCCGCTCTGGCCGCCTACGGCGCCGAGGCGATGGTCACCTGCGCCTACGGTCAAATTCTGACGCAGGATGTCCTCGATCGTTTTCCCAAGGGGGTGTGGAACATCCACGCCTCCCTGCTTCCCGCCTACCGCGGCGCCGCGCCCATTGCCCGCGCCCTTATCGACGGCTGCCGCGAGACCGGCGTCACCATCATGAAGACGGAGCTGGGGCTGGATACGGGGGATATGCTGCTCTCCGCGCGCTGTCCCATCTACGATTCGGACGACTGCGGCACGCTGGAAGATCGGCTCTCCCGCCTCTCCGCGCCCCTGATCGTCGAGGCGCTTTCGCGCGTCGAACGCGGCGCGTACTCCCTCACCAAACAGGGCGAGGGGTTCGTCTGCAAAAAGGTCGCGCATACCGAAGTGGATTTTTCGAGGCCCGCGCGGGAGGTGAGCTGCCTCATCCGCGGGCTTTCCCCCGCGCCGCTCGCTTACGGCCGCGTCGGGGAGATGACGCTCAACTTTTTCTTCGCCGAAGCGTGCGACGGAGCTGATGCGCCCTGCGGGACCGTTGTCGCCGCTTCCGCCAAGGAGGGGCTCATCATTGCCTGCGGCGAGGGGGCGGTGCGCGTTCTCGAACTTCAGCCCGCGGGCGGCAGAAGGATGTCTGCGCGCGACTTTTTGAACGGCAGAAAACTTGCGAAGGGGATGCGGTTTGAACCCCTTTCTTGAACCGTACCGCGTGCTCGGACGCGTCATAAACGACGGCGCACACCTCAAGATCGCGCTGTCCGAACTGGGGGCGGGGCCGCACGGGCGGACCGTGAAGATCAGTTACGGCGTTTTCGAAAACTACGCCTATCTTGGGCTCTGCGTGGACTCCGTTGCGGAGAGACCGCCCAAGCCGGCCGTGCGCCTCATCATGCAGATCAGCTTTTACGCGCGCCTCTTCTTGGACATGCCCCCCGCCGTTTGCGTCAACGAGGCGGTTTCACTTGCGAAAATCGTCGGCAAAGGCGGCGCCGCGGGATTTTTGAACGCCGCGCTTCGTGCCTTTGACGAGAGCCGGGTGCGCGTCCCGGAGGGGCTCGACGGGCTGGTCGTAAAGAGCAATTTTCCGCGCTTTGCCGCGGAAGAACTCGTTGCGCGGTACGGCGCGCGGGCAAGTGAGATCATGCTCGCGAGAAGCGCGGGCGTCTGCGTGCGGTTTGTGCGCGGCGAGGAGCGCTATCGGGCGCTTCCGCAGATGCAGACGCCGTTTGCGCACGCCGCGATCTTCCCCAATTTTACTCGCGATGAGGGCTATGAGCGGGGGGACTACACATTCCAATCGGTCGGGAGCATCGCGATCTGTTCCGTGGTCGACACCTGCGCCCGTCTGCTCGACGCCTGCGCGGCGCCCGGCGGCAAGAGCGTGCTGCTTGCGGAGCGCTGCGGCGAAGTGACGGCCTGCGACGTGCATCCGCACCGCGTCGCCCTGATCGAGAGCTATGCCCGCCGCATGCACGCGGAGAACGTGCGGGCGATCTGCCGTGATTCGACGGTCTTTTGCGCCGCGTGGGAGGGCGCGTTCGACGGCGTGCTCGTCGACGCTCCCTGCTCGGGATTGGGCACCGTTTCGGAGAACCCCGATCTCCCTTTGAGGAAAAACGAGGGGGGCATGTCCGAGATCATGGCGTTGCAAGCGCGGATCCTCGACGCATGCGCGCGCTATGTCAAGGCGGGCGGGTGCCTCTATTATTCCACTTGTTCCGTGCTCGACGGCGAAAACGACGGCGCGGTCGGCGCGTTTTTGGAGCGGCACGGCGAATTTGCCGTCGAAGGGGCGGACTGTCCGCTCCCGCATGAGAAGACGGCGTATGGCCTACAATTTCTGCCCGATACTGCCTTCGGCGCGGGATTTTATGTCGCAAAACTCAGGAGGCGGCCATGAAACAAGTTTTGCAGGACCTCTCATACGGCGAACTTGCCGCGCTCACGGCGGCGCTCGGCGAGAAAACTTTCCGCGCAAAGCAGCTCTACGAGGGGCTCATGCAGGGAAAGAAAATTTCCGATCTGCCCGTCTCCGCCGCGATGCGTTCGGCGCTCCTCGAAACATATGAAGACGCACCCGTCAAGATCAAGGAGGTCTTCACCTCCAAAGACGGCACGCGGAAATTTTTATTCGAACTCTCGGACGGCAATCTCGTCGAGGGCGTGCTCATGCAATATCGCTACGGCAACACGCAGTGCGTCTCCACGCAGGTGGGGTGCCGCATGGGCTGCAAATTCTGCGCATCCACGCTGGGCGGCCGCGTCCGCGACCTCACGGCGGGGGAGATCATCGGGCAGATCCTTGCCGTCAACCGCTTTGCCGGCGGCACGCCGAAGGACCGCAAGGTGACCAACGTCGTCCTCATGGGGAGCGGCGAGCCCTTCGATAACTATGAGAACGTCGTAAAATTTTTGCGCAACGTGACGGCGGAGGGCGGCATCTGCATCAGCGCCCGCAATATTTCCCTCTCGACGTGCGGCCTCGTGCCCGAAATGCGCAGATTTTCCGACGAGGGGATCCCGCTCAATCTGACGGTCTCTCTCCACGCCGTGACCGACGAGGAACGCCGCCGCACGATGCCCATCGCAAACCGCTATTCCATCGCGGAGATCCTCTCCGCGTGCGATGAATATTTTGAAAAGACGGGGAGGCGGTATATCTTCGAATACAGCCTCATCGAGGGGGAGAACGCGGACATGCCCCATGCGTCTGCGCTCTCGGAGCTCCTGAAGGGGCGGCCGTGCCACGTCAATCTCATTCGGCTGAATCCCGTAAAGGAGCGCAATTTGAAGGGGACGGACGAGCGGACGGCGCAGGCGTTTTTGAAGGCGCTGACGGAGAGGGGGATCTCCGCGACGCTGCGCCGCAGCATGGGCTCCGACATCGGCGGGGCGTGCGGCCAGCTTCGGGCGAGCTATCTCTCGGAAAAACCTTCCGAGTAGGCTCCCGGAGAGCGGGGCGTCGGAATTTCAAGCCGCCGTCAAGCAAATTTGTATCAGAGCAGGAGGGAACTTATGAAGATCAAGATCGCGCCGAGCATTCTGGCCGGCGACTTTGCGACGCTCGGCGAGACGGTGCGCCGTCTCGAAGAAAACGGCGCCGACTATGTGCATTGCGACGTCATGGACGGCAATTTCGTGCCGCCCATCACCTTCGGCGCGCAGGCGGTGAGGGCCATCCGCCCGTACACCCGCCTCCCGCTCGATTGCCATCTCATGGTGACGCGGCCCGCCTCCCGCATCGAGGAGTTTGTGAAAGCGGGTGCCGACATCATTACGGTGCACGTCGAAGCCGATCGGGAAAACGTGCTCGAAAACCTTGCAAAGATCAAGGCCTTCGGCGTGAAGGCCTCGGCCGTCATCAACCCCGCGACGCGCGCCGAAGAACTCTTTCCCGCATGCGAGATCGCGGACATGGTACTCGTGATGAGCGTCGTCCCCGGTTGGGGAGGGCAGAAATTCATTCCCGAAACGCTTGAAAAATTGGAGCGCATCCGCTCCCATTGCGTGCGCATCGGCCGCCCCGATCTCGACATCGAAGTGGACGGCGGCGTGACGGAGGAAAACGTCAAAGACATCCTTGCGGCGGGCGCAAACGTCATCGTCGCGGGAAGCACGGTGTTCAAGGCCGCGGACATGGCGGCGACGATCGCGAGGCTGCGCGGATGAGCGGCGGCGCTTCGGGGCGCAACGTCGTCATTCTTTTGAACGGCGAGCCCTACCGCGGCGAAATTTCCGCGGAAGACGCCTATGTCATCTGCTGCGACGGGGCGTATTCCTGGGCGAAAGCGCGGGTGCGCATCGACGAGAATTTGGGCGACTTCGATTCCCTCGGCGAGACGCCCTTCCCCGCGCCGTTGCGGAAATTCCCCGCGGAGAAGGATGAGACGGACGGTGAGCTTGCCGTAGACCGCGCCTTGGACATGGGTGCCTCGTCGATCGTCTTCTATGGGGCGGGCGGGAAACGCGAGGACCACTTTCTCGGCAATCTGCACCTCCTCTTCAAGGCGAAAGCGGCGGGGGTCGCAAGCGCCGTAATGAAGACGAACTGGGCCGGGATCACCCTCTGCGGCGCGGGCAGGCACGCCTTTTTTTGCGGGGCGGGGACGACGGTCTCGGTGTTGCCTTTCGGCGGCGACGCGCATATAATGGGAACGGAAGGCCTCAAATATCCCATGCGCGACCTGTGGCTCCGCTACGGCTCCACGCGCGGGATCTCCAATGTGACGACAGACTGCGAGGGCTTCTCGATCCGTGTAAAAAAGGGCAATGTGCTCGTCATCATCAATGAGGAGGAACTATGATCGTCTGCATCCGGCTCCCGCGTATCGTGGGGCTCATCGTGCGCCTCTTTTACAAACGATGAAATATCTCGATCTCCACACGGACGCTCTCACGAAAGTCGAGGGCGTCTTTCAGGTCACGCGGGAAAATTTGCTGCGCGGCGGTTGTTTTTTCCAATGTTTTGCGGCCTTTGTCGAAGACCCGCGCGACGCGTTTGCCGAGGCGTCTGCGCTCGCGGAGAAGTTCGACGCAATGTGTAAAGCGGAGGGGTATCATCCCGTCCGCAGGCGCGCGGATATCCGCGGCGGGGCCGTCAACGCCATGCTCACGGTGGAGGGCGGCGGCGCGATCGCGGGGAGCCTCGAAAAGCTCGAGGCGCTCTACCGCCGCGGCGTGCGGATGATGACGCTCACATGGAACTTCCCCAATGCGATCGGTTGGCCCAATTGGATCGGAACGCGAGGGGGGAGTCTCGGACATGGTGGCCGCAAAATTCGTCAGACTGCACATGGCCTCACGCCGTTCGGGCACGCCGTCGTGGAAAAAATGGGGGAGCTCGGCATGCTCGTCGACGTCTCCCATGGGAGCGACAGGCTCTTTTTCGACGTGGCGGCCCGGAGCAGGGAGACGCACATTCCCTTTGTGGCGAGCCATGCGGGGGCGGACGCCGTCTTTGCGCATGCCCGCAATCTCACCGACGCCGAACTCAGGGCGCTTGCGGACGCGGGCGGCGCGGTCGGTCTGGATTTTTGCGCCGCGTTTTTGTCCGACGACCGTTCGGCGGCCGGGCAGCGGGAGGCTCTGCTGGCGCACGCGAGGCACATCGTGGACGTCGGTGGCGAGGACGTCCTTGCCGTCGGCAGCGATTTCGACGGGATCCCCGAAAACGCGTATATGAAAAGCGCGGCCGAAATGCCGTGCTTTTTGGAGGACCTCGGCGAAATTTTTCCGCCCCGGGTCGTCGAGAAGATCGCATACGCCAACGCGCTCCGTGTGATCGGGGAGGTCCTATAGAGACGCCGCGGACAAAGAAAAAGCGGAAGCGCATGGGCTTCCGCATTCGTGTTTGATGAAGCTATCGGGTTACACTCTCTCGATCTTGTCGCTCTTGAGACAGCGCGTGCAGACATAGTCGGTCACGACTTTGTCTTCTTTTTTATAGGTGACTTTCTGCACGTTCGCCGCAAACGTCCTCTTCGTCTTGCGGTGGGAGTGGCTGACGTTATTGCCCGCCGTCTGACCTTTTCCGCAAATACTGCATACTCTCGACATATCTCTACCTCCACACGGGAAACATTTTTCGCATCGGAAAAGCGCACGCTTTCCACATAACAAATCTATGATAGCATTTCGGCGAAAAAAAAGCAATTAAAAACGGGGCGCGTCGGACAAAATTTTTTCTCAAATCAACATTTTTTTGTGTTGGCCGCATTTTTTTGTCAATATTGCTTGCAAAAAACGGCGCGATAGGGTAGAATAGGAATCGAGGTTGAAGCATATGTCAGTTAGCACGAGTAACGCATACGGTAAAATTTCAATATCCGATTTGGCAATCGCCAAAGTGGCGTCTCAAGCTGCGGTGGAAAGTTACGGCATCGTGGATACCGTTGCACGCCGCTTTACGGACACGGTTGCCGAACTCCTCAAAAAGGATGCAGGCGGCAAGGGCGTCAAAATTTCCACCCAAGGGAACCGGATCTTCATCGACGTCTTTGTCATTATCAAATACGGCGTATCCATCGAGGCTGTCGCCGAATCTTTGAAAGAGTCGATCAAATACAAGGTCGAAAACTTCACGGGCATGATCGTCGATACCGTGAACGTCAATGTGATCGGCCTCAAGCTCTGAGCCGCGCCTCTTTTCTTTCGGGAGTAATTCATGCAAAAAACGATAAACTGTGCGCTTTTCCGCAAGATGGTCCTTGCGGGCGCCAAAGCGCTTGAAAACAATCGGGCGAAGGTCGACGCGCTCAACGTCTTCCCCGTCCCGGACGGCGACACGGGCACCAATATGTCGCTCACCATGCAGTCGGCGGTCAATGAACTCTCCTCTTCCGCCTCCAACAGCTTTGCCGAAGTCTGCGATCTCGTATCCAAGGGCGCGCTGAAGGGCGCGCGGGGCAACTCCGGCGTCATTCTTTCCCAGATCTTCCGCGGCATCTGTTCCGTTCTCCGTTCCTCCAAGCCCGAAGTGGACACCAAGACGTTCGCAAAGGCCCTCGAGCAGGGGACCAAAGTCGCATACGGCGCCGTATCCATTCCCAAGGAGGGCACGATCCTCACCGTCGTCCGCATGATGAGCGAGTTCGCCGCCACGAACGCCGGGAAATACCGCGACTACGAGATGTTCCTGCCCGCCATCATCGAGGAGGGGGATAAGGCCCTCGCCAAGACGCCCGAACTTCTCCCCGTTCTCAAAAAAGCGGGCGTTGTCGACTCCGGCGGCGTGGGGCTTATGACCATCATGCGCGGCTTTCTCTCCGCGCTCATGGGCGAAGAGATCATCTCCGACGTCCAGACGGACGCCAATGCCGCCGTCAATCCCGACGACGTCTTCGGGGACAATTCCGACATCATCAACATGGACCTCGGCGACATCCAGTTTGCCTATTGCACCGAGTTCTTTATCATCAACTTAAAGAAGAGCACGACGCTTGCCGACATCGACAAGCTCCGCGAAAATCTCATGAACATCGGCGATTCGGTCATCTGCATCGGCGACCTCGAGATGATCAAAGTGCACGTGCACACCAACTGTCCCGGCGTGGCGCTCACCTATGCGCTGGAGCTCGGCGAGCTCGACCGTCCCAAGATCGAGAACATGCTCGAGCAGAACCGCACGCTCAAGGCCAAGATCGCCGCGGAGAAGAAGGACCAGGGCATGCTGGCCATCTGCGCGGGCGAGGGGATCTCCGAGATCTTCAAGGACCTCTTCGTCGACCGCGTGATCCAAGGCGGGCAGACGATGAATCCCTCGGCCTCCGACATCGCGACGGCCGTGCAGAAGATCAATGCCGACAATGTGTTCGTCTTCCCCAACAACAAGAACATCATTCTTGCGGCGGAGCAGGCGAAGGCGCTCGTCGAGAACAGGACCATTCACGTCATTCCCACGAAGAATATCCCGCAGGGCTTCGCCGCGGCGCTGGAATTTTCGCCGGAGGCCTCCGCGGAAGAGAACAAGACCAATATGATCCACGCGCTCGACAACGTGAAGTCCGGACAGGTGACCCATGCCGTCAGGACGACCAACGTCAACGGGTTCCATATCAAAGAGGGCGACATCATCGGCCTCGACGATAAAAAGATCCTTGCGAAGAGCGACAACATCGACGACACCGTTTTGACGTTGCTCGATAAGCTCAAGGAAGATTATCACGAGGTGATCACGCTCTACTACGGCGAGGGCGTCACCGAGGACGACGCCGTTGCGCTCACCAAGAAAGTGCAGGAGGCGTTCCCCGATTGCGATGTGGATTACCACAACGGCGGACAACCGGTCTACTACTATTTGGTATCGTTGGAGTAATTTTTCGGTATCGTTGGAAATCATCGCGGAAGCGAGCATAACGGAAAAAAGCGGCCTGAGCCGCTTTTCTGTTATTGCGGCGCGATCGCGGCAGACGGTTTCTTTTTCGGAAAGGGAAAACGGTTTGCGTTCGGAAGGCGGAGGATCATGCAACTCATTCAATTAAAGGGGCTTGGCGAACAGCGCGTCAAGGACTTCCGAAAACTGAATATCAACACGACGGAGGAACTCGTCCGCTACTTCCCGCGCACCTATCTCGACATGACCAACCGCATGTCCATCCGCGAGGTGCTTCACGGCGACATGGCGCTCATCGCGTGCACGCTCGTCTCCGTCGAGCCCGTCCGCATGAAGGGGAAGCTCCGGATCGTGCGCGCGCTGCTCGAACAGGGCTACGACAGCTTTACCGCGATCTGGTTCAACCAGCCCTACGTCGCGCCCAAACTAAAGCCGGGCGAATATCTCTTTTACGGGCGGGTGCAGAACTACTACGATCGGGTCTCGCTCATCAATCCGACGTTCGAGCGGCTGGACGCGAGCAAGAAGCTCAAGGGGCTCGTCCCCGTCTATCCCCTAAAGAGCGGGCTGGCGCAGTGGATGGTGCGCGACGCCGTGAAGCGGGCGCTCGCGGTGGAAAAATTCCCCTCGGTCATCCCCGCGGAGCTCCTCGCGCGCTACCGCATTTCTTCGCTCGATGACGCGTTTCGTGCCATCCATGTCCCGGAGTCGGCCTCCGAAATGCAAAAAGCCGCCGAGCGGATCGCCCTCGAAGAATACTTCACGCTGATCTCCGCGTTCAAGCTCATCAAGGGCGACAAGGGCGAGGCGCGGCTCAGGCGCTACACCGTCTCGGAGCGGGACGTCGCCAACTTCGAAAAGCGCTTTCCGTTTGCGTTCACCCCCGGCCAGCAGGGCGCGGTGCGGGCGATCTTCGACGATCTCACGGGTCCCGTCCGCATGAACCGGCTGTTGCAGGGCGACGTCGGCAGCGGAAAGACGGCCGTCGCGCTCACGGGCATTTTCATGGCGGCGAAGAGCGGATTCCAGGCCGTCTATCTCTCGCCCACGGAGGTGCTCGCCGCCCAGAATTTCCGCCTTCTCGAGCAGTATTTCCCCGACTTTCGCGTCGGCTATCTCGCGGGGGCGTCTACGGCGGCGGAGAAGCGGAAGATGAAAGCGGCCATTCAAAACGGCGAGATCGACATCTTATGCGGCACCCATGCCGTGCTTCAGGGCGATGTGCACTTCCGGGATCTCGCCTTTTGCGTCTGCGACGAACAGCACCGCTTCGGCGTGGCCCAGCGCAACGCGCTCGCGGAGAAGGGGGAGGCCGTCGACGTTCTGGTCATGTCGGCGACGCCCATCCCGCGCACGCTCTCGCTCATTTTTTACGGCGACCTCGACGTCACCACCATTCCCGACAAGCCCAAGGAGCGGCAGGAGGTCTCGACGGCCATCATCCCCGCGCGGAAATACGACGACATGTTCGGCTGGATCCGCGGCGAGATCAAGCGGGGGCGGCAGGCCTATTTCGTCTGCCCGAAGATCGAAGACGACGAGGGTGAGGTGACGAGCGTCACCGAACTCTATGAAAAACTCAGAGGGATGCTGCCCGAGATCCGCTTCGCGCTTCTCCACGGAAAGATGAAGGAGAAGGAAAAGACCGATACCATGTCCGCGTTCAAGGCCAAGAAATACGATGCGCTCGTCTCGACGACGGTCATCGAAGTGGGCGTGGACGTTCCCGATGCGACGGTGATGGTCATCTATAACGCCGAGCGGTTCGGGCTCTCGCAGCTCCATCAGCTCCGCGGCCGCGTGGGGCGGGGGAGCGTGAAGAGCTACTGCTTCCTGCTCGTGGGGAGCGAATCGGAGACGGCGCTCGAGCGTCTTTCCATCTTGAAGAGCACAAGCGACGGGTTCAAATTGGCCGAGAAGGACTTGGAACTCCGCGGCAGCGGGGACTTTTTGGGGACCCGCCAGAGCGGGAAATTCCTCTCGGAGATCAAGAATCTGCGGTATGGGACGGAGGTCATTTTTACGGCCAAGAAGCTCGTCGACGAGGCCTTTGAACGGCGGCTCAACTTGGGCGCGATCAAGTCTGCCGCGATGAAGAAGTATGAGGAACTCAAAGACGTGGTCCTGAACTGACCCCGCGCTTCGGAGTTCGCTGTGCGGGACAAGGGCGGCGATTATTTTTGACAAAAAACGGCGTCCGAATGTGCAATCGGATGCCGTTTTATTATGATGTTTTTGTAAGTCCGTCAGGCGGAGAACAGCTCATTGATCAGTTTGTTGATCTCCTTTTCCGCTTCTTTCTGGATCTTATTGGGCGAACCCGTGGTATAGGTCGACAGATAGACATATTCCGGAAGATACGTTTCTTTCCCGCAGTTGGGGCAGGTCACGGTGATATCTACGGGGAGCGTCACATGATCGTTCCAAACTTTCGAAAGATCGTATTCATAAGTGCACTGCGCTCCGCGCATAGGCTGTTTGCAATGTTTGCAGACGCTCACCTTCTTTTTCTTTTGTTTGCTTGTGACCTTATCCGATATTCTTGCCGACGCGATGCCGACAATCAGGGACACAACGGCAAGAATGATTCCTGCCACGCGCATCTTTTCCTCCATGGCCGCCATCGCGATGCCGACGATCAGCAAAATCGCACAAGCGACTCTGACCACCCAAAGGATCAGACGTTTTAATGAACTGAACATCGAAAATCTCCTTTCCATTCGTTGATAAAGCAATTATATCACAAGTATACTTGTAAGTCAAATAATTTTACAACTATAATTGTAAAATTTTTATGTGAGCATTCAATTTGCGGAAAACTTGAAGACGTTGCGAAGGGAGCGAAAACTTTCGCAGGGCAGCCTTGCGTCCGCGATCGGCGTGACGCAGCAGTGCGTGAGCGAATGGGAGCGGGGCAACATGGAGCCGACGCTCACCTATCTTTGGCGCCTTGCCGATCTCTTCGGCGTCTCGATCGACGTCCTGTGCGGCCGTGAAGAGTGGTGATTTTTATCTTCTCTACGGCGGCCCGCCGCAGGGCCGAGAAAATGTTTGACAAACGCACGGAAATGGTATAAAATAGATAGACCGACGGGCCTGTTACGGATTCGATTGCAAGCGGATCTCGTCGGACGCACGCCGGAGGCTCGGCTCCGTAAAAACGGAAAAATTTT
This sequence comes from uncultured Clostridia bacterium, assembly GCA_947627565.1. Lineage (GTDB taxonomy): Bacteria > Bacillota > Clostridia > Christensenellales > Borkfalkiaceae > Gallimonas. The sequence continues at coordinate 321 of CANQWO010000029.1, read as the reverse complement.
TAACTGCTGACGAAAAAACCGGCAGACGTGCTGCTCGTCGCGTTTCGGCGCGCCGTGTAGCGCTTGCGGCGTAACCATTACGCTCCGTCCTGCTCCGAAGGCCTACGGTCGGGGTTTGGGCGTCATTGAGTAGGGAACGTTGCAGGGCGGCTGACTTCCCCCGCTCTGGAATGAATTTCGGAGGTATGCCGTTTGCGTACCTTGTCTATGGGATCGGCGGCGGCGAGAACGACCATAGACTAAGCGTGTAGTGTCCGCGTTTGAACCTTGTAAGACCGGAGTTCAACTCTCCGCAGGTCCACCATAACAAGCAAATACGCA
>CANQWO010000028.1 GCA_947627565.1 uncultured Clostridia bacterium | reverse complement strand
AACGACCATAGACTAAGCGTGTAGTGTCCGCGTTTGAACCTTGTAAGACCGGAGTTCAACTCTCCGCAGGTCCACCACGCGAAAGGGCGGGGCTTTTGCTCCGCCCTTTCGCGTGGTGCGGTTACGAATAATGCGGAGAGTTGAGGGTGGAGGCGATTGCGGGAGCAATCGGTTTGCGGGCGAATTGTAGGGGAGCAGAACAGTTTGCCGCAAACTGCATCAGCCCAGTGGGCTGTGCACCGGGGCGCGCCGCCAAAGGCGCAACTCTCCGCAGGTCCACCAACAATTCTGCCGCATATATGCGGCGCAATACGGTGTCAAACTCCGCTTGCCTCGGGTCATTTACGCCCAGTAAACTCCCCCTCGGCAATGCTCGTTTTCCTTGTCTTGCTTGCATCTCTGCGACAGAAGGCGAGTGCGGATTTCACACCGACAGCTTCACCAAAGCGGCGGGATGGCAACAGCCCTCCCGCCGCTTTGGTAGAGATCCCGAATAATGTGGAGAGTTGAGGGTGGAGGCGATTGCGGGAGCAATCGGTTTGCGGGCGAATTGTAGGGGAGCAGAACAGTTTGCCGCAAACTGCATCAGCCCAGTGGGCTGTGCACCGGGGCGCGCCGCCAAAGGCGCAACTCTCCGCAGGTCCACCAAATCAAAATAATCCGAACTCAACAAGGGTAATCGTAACCCGCTATTGGTTCGGATTTATTTTGTATCTCGGGAATGAGAACGCATAAGCCAAGCTGCCGAGGGATTTTTCCTCGGCAGTCTTTATAATGAAATCTTTGGGGCGATACCTGCCTTGCTTGATTTTCATATGGGTTTATGGTATAATTAGTCATACGAGAGATTTTAATAGGTTGTGATATGATAAAATTGAAAAAGATATTATTAGCCTTGCTCTTTGTCAGTTTGGTTTGTATAATGGGTTTTGGAACTACCCAAATAAAAGCCCACGCCGACAACAGCAGCAACGTGTTTGAGCAGATCGACGCTTATCTTTCAGACGCCACCGCCAAAGCACATTTTCCGTCCATGTCCATCACGATTGTAGACAAAGAGAATGTACTGCTCTCTAAAACTTATGGAAATTGCAACAGCACGGACACTCCATACCTGCTCGGTTCAGTAAGCAAATCGTTTACGGCTCTTTGTGTTATGCAACTTGTAGAACAAGGTAAAATTGATTTAGAGGCAAATATGGGAGAATACATGATGGGATTATAATTGTAGGGGGAAAAAGCATGCGTAACACTGCAAAAACACAAACTCGTGATCTTTCGGTAGCCGACGGCTTATGCTTCCTTACGGGCATCTCCTTTCACGACGCGAAACTCGTCGAGGTGCGGCGCGGCGAGAAATACGGGAGGGCGTGCCTCTCGCTCCTCGTCGATTTCAAGACGGCGTATGCCCCGCCTGCGGACGGAATTGTCTATGAGATCACGTTTTTGAACGGCATATTCGTGCGGGAGCCGAAGCGAATGAAAGATTGTTATATCCTCGCGCTCGATTGTGCCGCGGAAAATGGGCGCGTTTGGATGGAATTGGAGTACTTTGTGGGCGAGGAAGCCCGCCATGATGTCTTGGAAATCGATTTTTCCGGCGTGGAAGTCCGCAAAGTAAAATAGAGGATGGCGGGTATGAATGATAAAATCAACGGTTGCGCATATGAAATCGTGATCGACGAATCCTCCTCACGCTTTTTTATCATAGGCGGCTCGGTGTGGGTGTACGATCTGAAGACGAACGAAAAAATTGCAAGGCTCAACGATATAAGCTACCCCACCTATGTATCCGTCTCGCACAAGAACAACATCGTTCTGGTTCAGTCGACCGACGGCAGGTTTGCCTTTTACACCGCGGACACCCTCGTCTTTCTCGGGAAATTGAAGATTAGGGGCAGTCATAATACCGATGAGGACTTCTATTACGACGAAGAGGAAAACGCCGTGTACGGGATCTACATCTGCGGTCGGGGCGACGGCGGTGTGGGATACGGTCTTGCGGAGATCTATCCCGACAAACTGCAATATTCCGCGGTTCCTCTCCCGCAGTCAAAGACGGGCCGTGAAAAGCAAGGCGGTAAAGCGCCGTATACGCGCTATTGCTTCGTGAGGCACGCAAAGGACGGCTATTATCTGATCCGCAACCGGTATGCTTGGGACGCTTCGACCGATGGCTTGCCGACTTTTTACGATTGTTGCTACGGGCGGTTCGAAAAAGAGGGCGACGAGCTCGTTTTGAAAGAAAAACTTCTTACGTCGGACAAGAGAATGTTAGAATTGTCGGATATACCCGAAGGAGCGGACCGGCCGAGAATTTCCGAATTGCGCAAAAGGTTTTGCGGGCGGGAGTATTTCATCCGTACCCGCAAAAGTGAGAGAGGATGGTTTGCGATCACCAATGAGGCAGTATATCGCCTCCTGCCCGACGGAGCATTCGAAGAGATCTGCCGCGAACAATTCATGTCGGACTACGCGGAGTTCGGCGGCAGAAGATACATTTGCACATGGAAATACTGCCTTGTTCAAGATCTCCAATGACCAAGAGAAATAAAAACGCCCGCCGACGGAGCAGTTCGCTCCGTCGGCGGGTTGCTTTATGATGCAATCGCTTTATGATGCAATCGCTTTATGATGCAATCGCTTTATGATGCAATCGTTTTATCATGCGGTCCTTTTTGGAATGTAATGCAGAATGCGGAATTTTTCGGGCCTGATTTTTTTGATTTTCGCTTGACAAGACGGGAAGAAAAGTTTATAATGTAAGAAAAGTATTACTTTTAGGAGTTAAACATGGAAAATTTTCCCGAAGGCAAGTATCTTGCGACCGTGAAAATCGGCCCCAAGGGGCAGATCGTCATTCCCAAAGAGGTGCGCGATATGTTTGCTCTGAATGCGGGCGATGCGCTCCTCCTCATGGCGGATAAGAACCAAGGCATCGCGCTCCAGCCGTTTTCGTATGCGGAGTCGTTCTGGAACGCCGTGAAGCAAGTCAAAGATGAGGAGAAATAGGGTGTACGCGCTGAAAGTGGAATCCTTAAAAAAGGTCTATCCTCAATTTACGCTCGACGGCGTCTCGTTTTCGGTGGAGGCGGGACAGATTGCGGGGTTGATCGGTCGGAACGGCGCGGGAAAGAGCACCACGCTCAAATCCATCATGCGGCTCATCTCCTCGGAGGGGACGGTCAACGTGTTCGGCAAGGACTTTTCCCGGGAAGAGGGCGCGGTCAAGGAGTTGATCGGCTACGTCGGCGGCGGGTTTCGGTTCTATCCGAATAAGTCCCTTTCCGCCGTCGCGAAGGCGACCGAGGGGTTTTATCCGCACTGGGACGGGGAGGCGTTTGGGCGCTATTGCGAAGCGTATACGCTCGTCCTTTCCAAGAAGGTGCGCGAGCTTTCCGAGGGCATGAAGATCAAATTTTCCCTTGCGCTCGCCCTCTCGCACGGGGCAAAATTGCTCCTCTTGGACGAGCCGACGAGCGGCCTCGATCCGCTTTCGCGGGAGGACTTCTGCGACACGCTCCTCTTCCTCAAAAAGCAGGGCGTCACCGTATTGTTTTCCACGCACATTACGTCCGACCTCATGCGCGTCGCCGATCAAATTCTCTATTTGTCGGGCGGAGCGCTCCTTTTGGACGAGCCGCTCGAAACTCTGCTGGGGCGGTATCGGATCGGACGCTTTTCTTCTCCGGAAGCGGCGCGCGCGGCGGGGGCGATCGGCGTAAAGGAAGTAAAAAATGGCTTTGAGGGCTTGGTGACGTCGCCCGAAGGGCGGGAAGCCACCCTCGACGAGATCATGATCCATCTCGAATGGACAAGGAGACCCTATGAAGGCGCTCATTAAGAAGGAATTTTTCCTTTGTCTGCATCCGACGGAATATATCTATCTGCTCTTCGCGGCGCTCATACTTGTGCCGAACTACCCCTATGAACTGATCTTTTTCTTTTCGGGGCTGTCGGTTTTCTGCGCCTCGTTATCGGCGCGGGAGAACGGCGATCTGGCGTTTACCTGTTCGCTCCCCGTCAAAAAACGGGACGTTCCGCTCGCGCGGATCGCGGTCACCGTGATATTTCAATGCGCGCTCCTCGCTTTGACGGCGGTCTGTATCGCCGTAAAACAGACGATATTCCCCGAGGGACTGCGCATAAATTTGGTGGGGAACAGCGCAAATCTCGCCTTTTGCGGATTCGGCGCGCTTGTCTTGGGCGCCTTCAACCTCACGTTTTTTCCGCTGTATTACCGCGACCCCAACAAAGTGGGCGTCCCGTTTTTGATTTCGTCGGCGGTGCAGTTCGTGCTCATCGGGCTCTTGATCTTACTTCGGCATTTGCCGTTTGCCGCGCCCATCGCCTCGCCCGATCCCGCAGACGTCGGCGCGAAACTCGCCGTTTTGCTCGCGGGGCTGACCCTATCTTGCATCATGAACGTGCTCGCCGCGCGGCTCTCCATGAAAGCGTTTGAAAAGGTGGATCTATGATCGTTCCAAGCGATCAATCCGGCGCTTTGGATCCCGAATGAAAGCCCGCCGAAAACGCCCGCCGACGGAGCAGTTCGCTCCGTCGGCGGGCGTTGCTTTGTGATACGATCGTTCTCGGAATGCGATTTTTTCAGAATCTTTTGCGGGGGATTCTCCCTGAAATTTGCTTGACATTTCCGGCGTTTTCTGATAGAATTTTATTAATTTCATAGAGCTTAACGACACATGTGGCGCCCCAGCGCGTAAATCTGATTACGGTACGCAAGCGCTTACAAGTGTCGTTTTTTGAACGGCACGGAAAGTCTTGTGCCGTTTTGCTCTTTTTTGGAGGCTTCTATGGAAAACAGCGAGTATTTAGGCAAAGAAAAGGTCGGAAAACTTCTCGTGAAGTTTGCCGTTCCGTGCATTCTCTCCCTCATCATCTCCTGTCTCTACAACATTGTAGACCAGATTTTTGTCGGGAACAGCAAGGTCGGATATTTGGGCAATGCCGCGACGGGCGTCATCTTCCCGATCACCGTCGTCGGCTGGGGGCTCTCCCTCTTCTTCGGCGACGGTGCGGCCGCATGGCTCTCCGTTTCCTTGGGCGAAGGGAAGGGGGATAAGATCCACCGCGGCGTGGGAAATGCGATGCTCGCCTTTTTTTGTCGGGTTGCATCGTCATTCTCATCGCCTATCTTTGGGGCGACAGCCTCTTGATGCTCCTCGGCGGAACGGAGGCAAATCTCTCCCTCGCGCATGATTACGGCGTCATTATCTATGCCATGATGCCGCTTGCGCTCGTACAAAACTGTCTTGCGGCCATCATCCGTGCCGACGGCGCGCCCGGATATGCCATGTTCGCCATGATCGTGGGGGCAGTCCTCAATATCATCGGCGATCCCATCGCCATTTACGCGCTCGATCTCGGCATTCAAGGGGCGGCGTATGCGACGATCATCGGACAATTCGTGAGCTTTGTCATCTGCGCCCTCTATCTTCTGCGGAGCAAAACGTTCAAAATTCAATGGAACAGTTTTGTGCCCGACTTCCAAATTCTGCCGAAGATCATGGCGCTCGGCGCGTCGAGTTTTCTCACGCAGCTCTGTATTGTCGCAACGACGATCGTCAACAACGTCCTGTTCGTGCGCTACGGCATGGCAAGCGCATTCGGGGCGGATATCCCGCTCGCGGCATTCGTCGTCATCATGAAATTATTCCAGATCGTTCTCAATGTGGCGATCGGGATCGCGGCGGGCGCACAGCCCATTATCGGCTATAACTACGGCGCGAAACAATACGGCAGGGTAAAACAGCTCCTCAAACTTGTTCTTCTCTGGACGGCGGGGATCTGTCTCGTGTTTACCGTTTTGTTCGAGGCGATTCCCCGCGCGTTTATCGCGATGTTCGGCGCGGGCGGCGGTGCGGAAGGGCTTGATGCAGAGCTCTATATGCAATTTGCGATCCCCTGCCTCAGAATTTATCTGATGTTTCTCGTGTTTACCTGCCTGCAAAAGGTCTGCGCGATCTTCTTACAGTCGATCGGACGCGCAAAACTCGCCGCGCCGCTCTCCTTCCTTCGGGACGTCTTGCTGATCTTATTCGCGTTCCTTATGCCGCTCTGGCTCGGCGTCATGGGCGTTGCATGGGCCGCTCCGATCGCAGACGCGGCGGCGATCCTCATCACCCTTCCCGTCATGATATGGGTATGGAAAAAGCTCGGGGCGCAAGAGAGGGAAGCGGAGCGTTCTGCCCAAAACTGACATAAGCGGAATCCATGAAAACGCCCGCCGACGGAGCGAACTGCTCCGTCGGCGGGCGTTGCTTTCAGACATGGTATGGCCAAACGGCGTCTATGGCGTTTCAAAACGGCCGCCTGCGGTGGTTTCAAAACGGCAGTCTGCAGTGTTTCAAAGCGGCCGCCCGAGGTGTTGCATAGCGACATTTGCGCGGCCAACCTCACCCGATCAAATCGGTATTCATCTTCACCCGATCACGGCGTCGGCGGCAGTGTATTCCTCGAGCGAATGTTCCTTGACCTGGATGCAGAGATATTTGATCGCGCTCGTGTCGGACGCAAAAAATTGCCGTTTGGCGGCAGGCGCAATGCGCAGCCAATCGCCCGCGGCGAGCGGTACGCGCTGCCCGTCGATCACCGCGGTGCCCGCGCCTTCGAGAATGCCGTAGATCTCCTCGTTCTGCTTGTGCGCGTGGACGAACGGTACGCCCGCGCCCTGCGGCAACACGTTGATGCTGATTTCCGCACCCGTGAGGTTGAGTGCGTCATGCAGTTCGACGCGCGCTCCGTCTTTGACGCCGATCTTGCTGAAATTTTCCATAAGGATCCCTCCGAACTATGAATTTGCAGTCGTATCGACTACACAACGCAGGATAGCACATTTCGTCCGAAAAAGCAAGTATGTTATAAATCTATTACCCAATTATAAAATCGGGACCAAGTTTCTTTTTTGAACCATTGACAACCGGTGCGGTCGTGTGCTATCATAGAGGCGGAATCGGAGGAAAGAAATGCTGACAAGAGAGGAATTGCCCGAGTGCCCCGTGGCGACCACCGTCCGGCTCATCGGGAACAAGTGGAAACTTTTGATCATCCGCAATCTGTTTCGCAGCGGTACGCAACGCTTTCGGGACTTCGTCAAGACGATCCCGGGCATCAGCAAAAAGGTGCTGACGGACAATCTTCGTGCGCTGGAAGAGGATGGTCTCATCGAGCGGGAGATATTTGCGGAGGTGCCGCCCCGCGTGGAGTATTCCCTGTCGCCGCTCGGCAAGTCGTTAAAGCCCATTCTCGACGCAATGTCGGAATGGGGTGCGGAATACAAGAGCTACGTTCTGCTCGGATCGTAAAATCCCGAAAAATCCGGAAAACATGCCGAAAAAAGTGCCGAAAAACCAAGTTGCGTTTTTATGCGATAGCCTGCGCCTTGCGGATCTGCCGCGAACGTGGTATGATGTTCGTATCAAGCAAGGAAGGTGCGTGCATGAACGATTACGAATTTGGCAACTTTCTCTATGAACTGCGCAAAAAGCGCGGGCTCACGCAGAAGGAGCTCGGGGACAAATTGGGCGTCAAAAATAAGGCGGTGAGCCAATGGGAGATGGGCATCTCCAAGCCCCGCACGGGAAAACTCCGCACGCTTGCGGAAATTTTGGGCGTGACGGTGGACGAGCTGCTCGCGTGTAAGCGCGCGGCGCCCAAAGAGGACGCGCGAAGCGAGATCGCCTTTGCGATCAACGTGCACATCCGCGAAATTCGCAGGGCGCGGCGGTGGCTCGTCTTCGGCATCGTCCTCTTCCTCGCGGCGCCGACCCTCGCCTTTCTCACGGTCGCCGTCTCGGTCGGGACGATCGACACGGCGCAGAGCGGCGTAACGATCGGGCTTGCCGCATTTTTCGGGGCGCTCTTCTGCCTGTCGTGTGCGGTCATCGCGGCGTCCGGCATAACCATGTCCAAGAGGAAGCGCATGCTGTATCGCATTTTCCCCAAGCGGCGGGAGGAGATCGACGGCCTGACCGGGCAGGCGGCTCCCCCGGAAGTGGGGGAGAAAGAGACGGAGGAAGACGGGGAATTTCGGGCCCGAGAGGGGAAGCGGCTCGGCCTCATCTTGCCCGTCGCCGTGCTCCTTGCCGTGCTGGCAACGCTCGCGGCGCTCGTATGCCAAGGGATCCTCGCCTTTTGGCACGCGATCCTTCTCGCCTGCGCGGCCGCGGCGGCGCTGTTCGTCGGCAATGCTTTCCTCACCGTGCGCCTCGTGGCCCATATGCGAAAGCGCGTCGTGCGGGGCGATTACGAGCGGGCGATCGGGCGCGGAAAGTTTTTGCTCGGGACGTGGCTCCCGTGCGCGAACATGCAGATCGCGGACACGGTATGCCTGAATCTCGCCGTCGCCTACTTTTCCATCGGGAAAGACGAGGCATTCCGCGCGTATTTGGCGGACATCGACACGCCGTTTCTCTCCGTCGCCAAGAGCTATTGGATGTGTATCGCCGCGCTCGCACAGCGGGACGCCGGGGCCTTCCGCGAGGCGTATGCGTCCGTGATGTTCCCGGAAGCGGCCAAGACTTACCGCGATGTGGCCGGATTGGCGGCGGACTATGGCAAATTGCTCTGCCTGATGGCCGAACTCGTGGACGGCGCGGAGCCCGAGAAGGCGAAGAAGGCCCTCCTCGACCGCATCGAAAATCCGCGCGCAAGACGTATTATCGGAGCCTATTGACAAAAAACGGAGGCACCATGTCCGCGACAAGGGCCTCCGTTTTGCGTTATAGAATGTCGATCACTTCGCCGACGTACATCGTATGCGTCTCGTCGTTGTTGTAATATCGCGCACGCACATCGTCCGGCATCGCGGCGGGATCGAGGTCCTGGCGATAGATCTTTTTGCAGACCAGGGTGGCCCGTGCCTCGCGGAACGTGACGCCGTGTTCGAGGAAGGCGGGCGTGAGGCCGGACGCCGCTACCTTGTCGCAGTCTCTGCCGGAGAGCTTGCCGAGGAGCGCGAGCGCCTTTCTGGCGCTTTCGGGGTAGAAGCTGACCGTAAAGAAATCGCCGCGCTCCATGAATGCGTGGGTGTAGCGCGTGTGGCGGACATAGACCGTCGCCACCGGCTTGCCCCAGAGAGTTCCGAGACCGCCCCAGGCGATCGTCATGGTGTTGTAGTGCGACGGGTCGCCCGCGGTGAGCAGGGCCCAGTCCTTGTCGAAAATTTGAAACGATTGCGCGTTGAATTGCATGATTTGCCTCCCGTTTTTCAGCAGTATATCATAAATCGGCGGAAAAGTAAATCGATCGATTGACTTTTTTGCGGCGAAATGGTACAATCGTGGCATGGAACAGGAGATCGGAAAGGCGCGGCGGGCAGACGTCGTGGCGGCGCTCATTTGGCGAGGGGATAAATTTCTCATCTGCCAGCGGCCCGTGCATAAGGCGCGGGGACTTTTATGGGAGTTTGTCGGCGGAAAGGTCGAGGTCGGCGAGAGCAGGGAGGCGGCGCTCGTGCGCGAGTGCATGGAGGAATTGGGCATCCGCGTTGCGCCGGGGCGCGTCTTTGCGGAGTTGACCCACGTCTATCCCGACCTCACGGTGCATCTCACGCTGTTTGAGGCGGAGATCGTGGCGGGGGAGCCCCAAAAGCTGGAGCATCAGGATCTGAAATGGATCACGACGCGCGAGATCGACGGGTATGCATTTTGTCCCGCCGACGAGGAGATCCTCGCCAAATTGAAAGGTCTTCCGCAATAGGGGCGTGGCGGACATGGCCCCTGCCCGCACGATTTGCGGCGTATGGGCGGTCAGACGCGTGGGAGCGTACAGGCGGCTCCTTGGGGAAAGAAAAATGCGGACGGCAAATTTTTTCCGAAAAGGATGCGGAAATCACTTGACACTTTCGGAAATTTCTTTATAATTAGAGATGCTTTCATTGCGGCGGCAGTGAACAGACGGAAATTGAGGTGTAGCGCAGTTTGGTAGCGCGCTTGGTTAGGGACCAAGAGGTCGCGTGTTCAAGTCACGTCACCTCAACCAAAGATACCGTATTTTGTAGCAGGGGATAGACCCGCGTACAAGATACGGTATTTTTTTTGCGTATTTTGCGGGGAACATTGTCCAAAACGCACTTTTTTGGGTAGGAATTTGGGTAGTGAACGCTTTCAATAATGCAACTTTTTGATCTCTTCAAGCTGATATTCCTCACTGAAATGGGTATATACCGCGCTCGTCATGTCCTTATTGTCGATGTGCGCCGTCCAAACGTCAACCAGTTCTTTTGAGATCTTGCACTCTCTATGCGGGTAGACTATTATTCGGGAATGGCATTTTTACATTTTCATGGAATTTTCGGAGTCGGCGGCTGTAAGGCTTTCCGTTTCGGTTTTCAAGATCTCCGAGATCACGGTATCCTTGTTTTGCGGCGAGAGCGAGGAGCTCAGCATGATCGCGGAATACAGTTGCTCTCCGCGTCCCGCTTCGTTGCTGAACTTGGAGACCTCTTTGAGCGTCGAGCGGTGGACGGATAATATGATCCCGCTGAACATTTCCACGATCGCCGCGCTGATCGCGGGGATCAACGACACCAACAGCTTTTCCTGAAACGCAAGCGCAACGCACACCGTGATCGCAAACAGCAACAGCCCAAAGACCGCGCTCATAAGCGCTAACGCAAAGGTCAGTTTAAGCTGCCTTGTGATCATCAAAAAGTATTCGTAATTCTCCCGATGTTTCGAAAGCCATATCTGCGCCAGCGAGGGCGTGACGGTATCTGCGGGCATCTGTCCCATCGCGTCCTGCAGAGCCGCCATCCGCGCCTCCGCGCCCGCTCTCGTTGTCTTGCCCTCGTAAATTACATAGACGATAAACCCCACGACCAGCGAAAACAGCACCCCGAGTGCGACCAGTGCGACCGTTATGATGAAGGTGATCGTTGCCGAATCCGTATTCATATTTTCCTCCGAAACTGCGATTTTGTGCCTTTTCTTTATATTTTAATGGATTTTTCGGTTTTGTCAAGACTTCCCCATAAAAATTGCCCTTTCTCCTGTCAAAAATGGGGAAAATCGTCGTTTCGGCGTGAAAAATATTCCTTTGCCCCTTGGCTTGTTCGTCAAAGACACCAAAAGATGCAGTCTTGCGGCTGCCTCTTTTGGTGTACTGCATAATTAAAATTGTAATAAGTAATTGCACAAATGTTATTTTTATGATATAATAAAAAACGAAGAAAACCGAGAGGCTATTATAATGAAAAGAAATAAGATAATCAAAATCGTTGGAGAAGCATTTTTAACCTCTAATATAGAAAATGATGAGTTCAGTTATAAACAGGCCTTAAAGCAAGTCGGCAAAAATATTGCGAATTATTATGATTCTTCTTGGAGAAGAAATTATCAAAATGTTGATATTCGTTTTTCTGATGAAAGACTTACAATTATTGTTGAAACAAAAGATAATTATGACAATGATATTATGCAGGCACTTGAACAGTTGTCCGCTTATGTTAAATATGAACAAGAATTGACCAACAATAAAATAGTTGCTATTTTGGCCAATACAAATGATGATAGAATAAAGGTGTTTTATGGTGACCCGATTACTATTTCAACGACAAGTTCAAATTCAAATGAGCGTGTTTTAAGATCATTTGAAGAATATTCAAATATTTATTTTGCGAAAACAAATAATAAAATAAAGATATTGCAGAGCACTTATGATTTAAATGAAATGTTAAATCAGTTTGGCATAAAACCTATGATTCGCAGCCAATTTGTAGGCACGTGTCTTTTAGCGTTAAAGAATAATTTTGTTTTCAAAGGATTAACAAATAAACAAATAAGATCTGGCATTGAAGATACTTTAACTTTATTGCTTGACAAAGACTTGAATAAAGCAACAAAAATAAGTATTTTAAAAACGAAAATTCTAGATTCGCAAGACATTAGAGATCTGTCGAGCGAAAAATTTCAAAAAATTCTAATCTATGTAAGCGAAAATATTCTACCGTATATTAATGAAAAAAGCACACAAGGGCAAGATCTTTTAAATCTCTTCTTCACTACATTTAATAAGTATGCCGGAAAGGATGATAAAAATCAAGCCTTTACACCAGATCACATTGTTCACTTTATGTGTCAAGTTGCCGGTGTTAATCGAAATTCATATGTGCTTGATCCGTGTTGTGGCAGTGGTTCTTTTCTTGTAAGAGCGCTCACGGAGGCTTTGGATGATTGCGATACCGCGCAAGAAAAAGAGGAGATAAGAAAACATCATATTTTTGGAATTGAATATGAAGAAGGGGCTTTTGGACTATCGACCACCAATATGCTTATTCATCTTGATGGCAATTCCAATATCGTGCAAGGGAGTTGTTTCGAAATTCTGGATGATTGCATTAAAGATGCCCCTATCAATATTGTTTTAATGAATCCTCCTTATAATGCAACGGAGAAACAAAGTCTGCGCGATTACAGCAAACATTGGAATGCAAAGGTCAAAACAGATCCGTCCAAAGGTTTCCATTTCGTTTTATACATTGCGAATAAAATCAATCGCGGTAAACTTGCGGCATTGTTGCCCATGGCTTGTGCAATAGGAGATAAAGAAATCGATAATTTTAAGGAACAAATGTTGCAAAATCATCATCTTGATGCTGTATTTTCACTCCCCGGTGACATGTTTTATCCCGGCTCGGCCTCCAAGGCTTGCTGTATGATATTTGATTTGGGAATAAGACATGAAAGAGCTTTGAACAAAGAAACATTTTTAGGTTATTTTAAGGATGATGGTTTTATTAAAAGGAAAAATCTTGGGCGGATAGAAAAGGTTGATGAGAACGGGATCGGCCTTTGGAAAGACATTGAATCTAAATGGCTGGATGCTTACATTCATAGAAAAAGCATTCCCGGGTTCTCTATTGTAAAGCATTTAACTTCGTCGGATGAATGGTTGGCTGAAGCATATATGGAAACCGACTATACGGCCTTGAAACGAAGCAATTTTGAAAAGAAGATTAGAGATTACCTGGCTTTTTTATGTGTAACGGGAAAAACAGATTGGGATTCCCGGCCTTTTGACAAACAAGAAATGGAATTGAATACGGCAGATTGGCAACATTATGCGGTCGGCGGAGAAGGCGGAATTTTCAAAATTTTCCCCGCGAAGGGAGAAACGACAGATCAACTAATTGATGGGGACGATATTCCTTATATCGCGGCAAAAAACGATATAAACGGATATAAAAAATTGTGCAAAAAAGACGATTTTGAATCATGGCTTTCAAATGGCAACTGCATTGTGTTTATCCAACTTGGTGATGGAAGCGCTGGATATACGACATATCAACCTTTTGATTTTATCGGGATGAATGGCAAGATATCGTGTGGGTACAATGAACACTTAAATAAATACAACGGTTTATTTCTCTCTACTGTGTTAGATTTGGAGCGGCCGAAATACTCCTTTGGCCGTTCATGGACTGGGGACAGACTAAAAAATACAATTATAAAATTACCTACAAAAGATGGGCATATTGATTGGGATTTTATGGAATCATACATTCAATCGCTACCGCTTTCTGATAAAATCTAAAATTCTCCCTTACGCTATGGCCGGTTGTATTTTTAAACATTTTTTCATGGAGTTTGGCCGAGGGGGCAAATATTATCGGAAACGGGGCCATATAATAGGGGCATGGATCCCATCGAAACCGTAATTATGCGTCATAAGAGACAGGAACGCGAACGCCGCAATGCCGAACTCAGAAAAATGCTCGAATGCGCCCCCTCCATGGAGGAAATCTTGGCCGAACTCTCCGCGCTCAAGGGCTTCAACGTCGAAGAACGCGCGCGCGTCTGCGTCTGAAAAAATTGTAAAAAGGCGGCGCGAACCGTTGACATCCCACGCCGCTTGGGGTATAATAACACTATGGATCATGCGCTGTTTCTTGCAATCTACGGAGCGTATTATCGGATTCGGTAATACGGTTTCGTCGCGCAAATCAAACAATTTCGGAACGGGTTTGCGCGGTCGGTGCAAACCTTTTTTCTACGGCGTGATAAGGAGAAGTTTATGCAAAACGTGTTGGATACCCTGCGCGCGCGGGGTTTTGTGAAGCAGACGGTTTATGAAGACGAGCTCTATGAGCTTCTCGGAAAGGAGAGCGTGCCGTTTTATATCGGATTCGACCCGACGGCGGACAGCCTGCATGTCGGGCATTTCATGCAACTCATCATCATGAAGCACATGCAGGACGCGGGGCACAAGCCCATCGTGCTCATCGGCGGCGGCACGGCGATGGTCGGCGATCCCTCCGGCCGCACGGATATGCGCGCCATGCTTTCCAAAGAGACCATTGCGTACCATGTCGAATGTTTCAAAAAGCAGATGGGCCGGTTTATCCGGTTCGAGGGGGAGAACGCGGCCGTTGTCGTCAACAATGCCGATTGGCTTCTCGATCTCAATTATGTGGACTTCCTGCGCGACATCGGCGTGTATTTCTCCGTCAACAAGATGCTGACGGCGGAGTGCTTCAAGACCAGAATGGAGCGCGGGCTCTCCTTCCTCGAATTTAACTATATGTTGATGCAGGCCTATGACTTCCTCGTGCTGCATCAGCGCTACGGCTGCTCGCTCGAACTCGGCGGCGATGACCAGTGGAGCAACATCCTTGCGGGCGCCGACCTCATCCGCCGCAAGGAGCATCATCCCGCCTATGCCGTGACGACCGCATTGCTCACGACGAGCGAGGGCAAGAAGATGGGCAAGACGCAGAAGGGCGCCGTCTGGCTCGACGAGAACAAGACCTCCCCCTACGAATTTTATCAGTATTGGCGCAATACGGCGGACGCGGACGTCGAGAAATGCTTCCGGCTTCTCACGTTCCTGCCCCTCGAGGAGATCGCCGAGCTCTGCAAATACCGCGACGAGCGCATCAACGCCGCCAAAGAGCGGCTCGCCTTCGAGCTCACGAAATTGGTCCACGGCGAGGAGAAGGCGGCCAAGGCGCAATCGGAGGCGCGAGGCGCGTTCAGCGGAAACGAGGGTACCATGCCCGAGGTGAGCCTTCCCAAAGAGGCCGAGACCGTCGTGCAGGCGCTCACCATGACGGGGCTCTGCAAGTCCAACGGCGAGGCGCGGAGACTGGTGGAGCAGGGGGGCGTTTCCATCAACGGCGAGCGGGTCGAAAACGCGATGGACGGGCTCCCCGCGGGCGACTTCACGCTCTTCAAAGGGAAGAAAGTGCGCGTGCACGTCGTGCGCGAGAAATGAATTACGTCGGCGTTTACGGCAGAGCCGAGGCGGAGCGGGTCATCGAGAAATCGCGCTTTCTCAGTTACAGCGCCCGTACCGCGGGGGAAGAGGAGGCCAGGGCCTTTTTGGACGAGGTGCGCGCCATGCACCCCGCGGCGACCCACGTTTGCTACGGCTACATCGCCGACGCGCTCGGCAACTTGCAGCGGTTTTCCGACGCGGGCGAGCCGCAGGGGACGGCGGGGCTTCCCATCCTCGGCGTTCTGAAGGCGCAAAAGCTGTGCGAGAGCACGGTCGCGGTCGTGCGGTATTTCGGCGGCATCAAGCTGGGCGCGGGCGGACTGACGCGGGCCTATGCGGGGGCGGCGGCCGATGTGTTGGAGCGCGCCGAAAAACGCAGTTTCGAGGATTGCCGCACTCTCCGGGCGATCGTCGGCTATGCGGAGATCGGGCCCCTGCTCAAATATCTCGAGACGAGCGAGGCGGAGATCGGAGCGCGCGAATTTGGGACGGAGGCGGCGGTGACGCTGAAGGTGCGCGAGGCGCGCCGCGAGGCATTTTGCGCCGACCTCGTTTCGGCGCTCGCGGGCCGGATCCGCATCGAACAGGGCGAGCGCTCCGTCTATCCGTTTCCCATCCCGTGAGATCAATATGAAAGCGATAGAGTTTTTAGGCGAAATTTCAGATGAATGCAAAGCTGACGTAGCAAAAAGGCAAGCGAACAGCTTCGATAAGATGAGTTTTGGGAGAGTTTCTTTTAATGAAAACGAAAGAAGTTTATTCGATCAAGACATTCCGCGACCAAGCTGTTTCATATGCGATATTCATTAGTGTTGCCTTCCTTTTGATTGGCATAATTTTCACAATTCTCGACATCATTTCCAAGCGGGAAATTTCATGGATAGAGAGGGATATTTACTTTGTCGCACTCTTCTTAATCGGCGGTCCCAACTTGCAAATCTGTCGGCGGGTGTTTTCCGGACATGAGATTTCTTTCGGAGGAGGAAGAAAAGGAAGCGGGGATCCATGAATTTATAGATGGGGTCACCTATCGGCAGGCATTAAAAATAAGCCGTATCCTGAATATCCCGCTTGCTCCGTTCACCGAGGAAACTTGAATGATGGCATCACAAAAAAAGCTAATGCCGATGAGGTAGATAAAATAACTTTGATTTGATGAAAATCGAATTAACGAGAAAATCGTCGAAATTTGTCGGATTTCGGCGATTTTTTGCTTATTTCGATTTCTATCAAAATAATAAAACGTATAACGCGCGCCATGGCGTTCATACAATACTGCATGAGGCGCGGCATCAAAAAGGGAATGATCGTCTTCGCGTGTATCGCGGGGCTTCTCGTGGGAGCGGTCGTCTTGCTCCATGCCAATGTGACGGGCGTTCTGAAATCCATTGCCGAGGCGAACATGCGCTCGATCACGACGGTGGCCGTCAACGACGCGATCTACTACACCCTCTCCGACGAATTGCGCTATGAGGATCTCATCCATGTGGAGCGCGACGAGGAGGGCATTGTCGCCATCACGTCCGATCCGCTGCTCATCAACCGGATCGCGCGCGACACGGCGTATATGTCGCAGCAGAATTTGCAGCGCATGAGCGAGGACGGCGTGGACGTCCCGCTCGGCGCGTTTTTCGGGATCGAGGCGTGGGCGGGCTTCGGGCCGCGCATTCATATGAAGATCATTCCCATCTCCAACGTCGAATGTAAATTTGTCTCGTCGTTTTCGTCGGCGGGCATCAATCAGACCAAGCATTCCATCTATCTGGAGATCGTGGCCGACATCTCCATCATCATGCCCTCGGGGACAAGCAACTTCGCCTCTCTCACCGAGGTACTGATCGCGGAGAGCGTTCTCGTGGGCAAGGTGCCCGATACCTATTTCAGCGCCGACCTGTTCGGGAACGGCTACTCGCTGGCGCCGCCCGCGTCGTCGACAAATTCCCTGATGAGTTTGACGATCTCGCCGGTGGCGCTCGAAAATTGAGAGGCCGCGAGCGCGTCGCCGAGGCGTGCGTCTTCGAGCGTCTCTTTGACGGCCGCGGGCAGACGGGCGAGCTCTTCCTCCCGGAGTACGGAGACGAGGCCCTGCTTTTCGAAATAGGTCGCGTTGGCGAGCTGGTCGCCGCGGGTGGCGTGGGCGAGCGGCACGAGCACGGCGCGTTTTTTGAGGGCCATCAGCTCGAAGACGGTATTGCTCCCCGCGCGCGACAAAACGACGTCTGCGCAGGCGTAGGCGCTACCCATGTCCGGTTCATAGCGCTTCAGAAGATAGCATTTGCCGTTTTCCTGCACGGTTTTTTCCGCGGCGGCGTCCCCCGCGATGTGCAGGACGGAGAAGGTCTCGAGGAGGTCGGGCAGCGCGGCGGCCACGGCGTCGTTGAGCGCCTTGCTCCCGCTCCCGCCCCCGAAGACGAGGAGCACGGGGCGCCTTACGGGCAGGCCGAACTTGTGCATGGCGCGCTGTTTGTCGCAGGAGAAGAGCTCCTTGCGGATGGGCGAGCCGACGTATTTGCCGTTGGAGAATTTGGACGCCGTCTCTTCAAACGACGTCAGCACATATGCGCATTTTTTGGCGATGAGGCGGGTACAGAGCCCGGGCGTGAGGTCGCTCTCGTGCGTGAGGATGGGGACGCCGAGCTTGTGCGCCGCCCAGACGGCGGGGTAGCTCGCGAATCCGCCCTTCGAAAAGACGAGGTCGGGCCTATTTTCGGAGAGCGCCCGCAGGGCGGCGCGCTTTGCGCAGTGGAGGCGGTAGGGGATCTTGCAGTTTTCGAGGCAGAGGGAGCGGCGGAATTTGGGGCAGTCCACGCGCAGGAAGGGATAGCCCGCGTCCGTGACGAGCCGCTGTTCGATCCCGCCCGTCCCCATGTAGGAGAGCGCATAGGTATAGCGGAGTTCGCGCATGAGGGCGAGATTGGGGACGACGTGCCCCGCGCTGCCTCCGCCCGTAAATAAAATGGTCTTCATACTGCCAGTATATGACAAATCCGCCCTTTTTATTGAACGGCGCGGAAATCGGACGGGAAAACGGACGACGGAGAGGGAAAAGCGGACGGCAGTGAGAACGTAAAGGCGGATAAATAAAGCGGCGCGGCGGCCCTTGGGGCCGCCGCGCCGCATCATTTCGGAGCTTCAGCTATTGATGTTTTTCTGCTTTTCGTTTTGGAACGGCGTCGTATAAAGTTCCTCTTTATGCAAAATAAATTCGGGAGAGCCGTCCTCTTTGAACGTCACCTTTAAGACATGGGCATGCCGATTGTGGTCATCGAGCGGATCGCCGTGAATTTTTTCATAATTTCTGAAGTGGACCAGCGCGAGCTGTTCGCCCTCGTCTCCGCGCACAAAACAGTTGTGGCCCGGGCCGAAAACTTTGAGCGACGCGTCCGTCTTCAAGACGGGATAGCGGTCCTTTTTCCACGACCGCGGGTCCATGAGATCGGCGTCTTCCGAGGCCCGCAGGAGCCCCATGCAGTAGCAGGCGCCCGTCGCGGACGCCGAGAACGTGCAGTAGATCGTGCCGTCGTGCTTGAGAATGGCGGGACCCTCGTTGACCCAGAATCCGCCGTCGCGCTCCCAATCATAGTCGGGCGTGGAGAGGAGGACGTGGAACGTCTTGAGCTTGGTGGGCGTCTCGAGCTCCGCGAGGTAGAGGTTGGAGATGTCCTTTTCGGCCTCGGGCGTGCCGAATTTCTGCGCCCAGATGGCATACCACTTCCCGCGGTGCTCGAAGACCGTCATATCCAGCGAAAAATTGGTGAAGGGGTAGGGATCGCCGTCGGCCGCCTGCATCATGCCCGCCTCGACCCACTCGTCCTTCATGGGGTCGCTGCCCTTGCAGATGAGGGCATAGGGGCGGATGTTCCACTTCCCGGGGACGTTGCCGGCCGCGAAATAGATGACCCATTGGCCCATGATATAGTGGATCTCGGGCGCCCAAATGTGGCAGGCCATTTTTCCGTAGGCATGTTTGTGCCAGACCTCCCGCGCGGGTGCCGACGCGATGCCGTTGACGGTATCGGCGCAGCGGATCTCGACGCGGTCATACAGGGGACAAGTGGCGGTGAAGTAATACTTCCCGTCGGTGTGTTGATAGAGATAGGGATCGGCGCGCTGCGGCGCGAGTGGGGAAAAATAAGTTGCCATAGTTACCGCCTTTGAAATGATGCCTTTCGGCTTTTGTCCGTTTGTGACGGGGGGGATCGCAGACATGCCCCCTCATTTGTCCTCCGCGTCGTTCGAAGAGAGCTCCGCGGAGGGCTTTTTTCGCGGCATGAGATAGCAGTAGCCGCCGATAATTCCCAAGGCAAGCACCGTGAGAATGATGATGAGACTGATGCGAACGGCGTCGCTCTCCCCGCGGTCGATCATGGACGCCGGGACGACGGCGGTATAGAGCTTGCCGTCCTCCCCCACGATGCGGGCGGTATAGGTGCCGTCGCCGTTTTCGACAAATTCCGCGCGCGTGCGCTCGGTGATGACGCGCTCGGTGCCGTCCTCCGCGCGGAACGTGACGCCCGCCTTGCTCGCCTTGAGCCAAGCGGGTTCATAGACTTCGGGAGCGTCCGGAACGGGCCGGATGTCCGTGAGATAGGCCGCGGGGATAAATCCGCGCACAGCCGTATCCTCCGATTCCACGAAGGCATAGCGCCGCTCGGGCGCCTCCACATAGCCGAGCACATGCACCGCCGTGCCGCGCGCGAGGCGCGTCTCCGCGAGCGCCGTGTGCAGACAGGGGAAATCGTAGGAGGAGACATCGTCCGTAAGATATCTGTGCGCCTCCTCCGCCCGCCAATATTCCTGCGTGGCGACGGGGGCGATCTCGCCGTTCATGCGGAAGAGCACCGCCGAGAACGTGCGGGAAGTTTCGCCGATCTCATACACGAGGACGAGGGCATAGCGGTCCTTTACGGCGAGCAGGACGCCGCGAGCCGCCTCGGACGTGCGGTAATAGGCGCGATAGGGGAAGCAGGCGGGGTCGTCTTTGAGGAGATCGAGGTCGGTGCGGACGCCGATCGTGCCCGCGGGGATATCGAGAAGAAGCCCCTCCACGCCGTGCGGCGCAAACACGCTCTCGCCGATGCCCGTCGCGTCGATCTCTTCGAGGGTGGGGATCTCGGCGAGACGGCTCGTCTTCACGAAGTAGTTCCCATAGAGCAAATAGACCTCGCTGTCCTCATAGCCGAGCGCAAACGAGAGGGGCATGTCCGCGCCCTGATAGACAAATTGCAATTCCGGCGACGTCTTGCCGAAGGTGCGGAGGCGATCGCCGTTCTTATAGAGCGCGTTGCCCGCGAGGCAGTAGAGGTTGCCCTCGAAGTCGGCGCGGAGCGACGTAAACTCCGCGGGAAGCGTGATGTCGAGGGGGGAGCCGTGCAAGACATCCCTGTCGAGGAACGCCGTCTCCGTATAGGCCTCCACGCTCCCCGAAGCGCAGACGACATAGAGCGTGCCGTAGACGTCGGCGGCGAGCGCTTTGGGCGCGTTGCCGCTGCGGGGGAAGGCCGTATAGCCAGCCTCCGCCTTGCCGTAGCCGTATTCGGTGACGTAGTAGCACGCGCCATAGACGCAGACGAGGCCGCGGACGTCGGTCGTATCGGCATTGTGGCGATAGAAACAGGCGGTCTCGTGCGCGCGGTAGAGATAGATATAATTTGCCGAAGAGACGGCGATGAGGTCGCCGTCGGTGGCGACAAGCTCGGGGACGTAGGGCGTGCCGTCCTCCCCGACGCAGGGGATGACGGAGGTCGAGCGGATGACGTTTCCCGCCTCCGTTTCGGCGATCTCGGAGACGGAGATGCGGCGGTTGCCGGCATCGGCCGTCACGAGGATGTTCTCCGCGCGGACGCTGTCGACGGCGCCGGAAAGCCTGCCCGTTGACGATGAGGCGGCAGAGATCTCGTAATCGGAGAGCGCGGCCTCGCCCTCGAGAGAGACGCGGTGGACCGCGTTTCCGCGCACCGCATACAGCGCGCCCCCATAGGAGGTGAGGGAGCCAAATCCCGCCCCCTCAATGAGAAGCGTGCTCTGATGCGTCGTGGGATCGCTCAGATACAGCCCGTCGCGGGCGGTATAGTAGAGCGTGCCCTCGTGGAAGCAGACGGCTTTGACGTCCGCGGCCGTCGCGGGGTCGGAAGCGAGATAGAATGCGTCCGTCCCGAATTGCCCGGTGACGTCGGGATAGAAGACCCGATCGCCGAATGCGCAGTAGAGCGTGCCATCGGAGACGGTCAGCGAGGGAGAATTGCGCTCGCGGATGACGCCGAGCGGCTTTGCCGCGGGGATCGCCCCGGACGGGGAGAGCGCGGAGACCGAATAGGCGTAGATGCCCGTGTCGCTGCTCACCGTGGCCGTGTAGAGAATGTCGCCGTCGATGCAGAACGTCGAACAGTTGATGCCCGTATAGGGGACGAGCGTTTGCGACGGGAAATCGTATTCATAGAAGAAATTGCCCGCACCCGTGTCCGAGACGAAGAGCCGATCGCCCGCAAACCCGAGCTTGGCGATGGTGCGGCCCTCGCTCAGCGTGGCGGCGGAGTAGGCGACTTTGGCGCGGTCGTAGAGATAGAGCGTCCTGCCGTCCGCGACGGCGATGTAATCTTCGGAAAAGGCGGCGTCGACGGGGGCCTCCAGCGACAGATATTGTTCGTAGGAGGAGGGAAGCGCCAGCGCGGCGTTAGCGCCCGTCACAAGGTCGGCCGCTTTCGCGCCGAGGCGGGGAAGGGACGCACCCCAAAGCGCAAGCGCCGCAAGGACGAGGGCGCATGCTCCGAGAATCAGGTTTTTCGCTTTGGTTTTCATACTTTACACATTATAACATGTCGCGCGCGCAAAGGCAAGGCAATTGCAAAAAAAACTTTGGGAATTTTGGCAGATAGACGTGCATCCGCGACAAAAGCGTGCTATAATAAAAATACGAACAAACGTTTGTTTTTGGCCGTGCGGTCGGCCGTCATTTGGGGAGGCAGTTTTGAAGGACATTACCGTCAAAGTGATTTTGTATGCATATCCCGCGCTGGAGGGACTTGCGGACGCGGCCATGCAGGCTGCAAAAAATAAGGCCGCGCTCTCGTTCAGGAGCGTGAGGCCGGGTGAGGAAGCGGCGTATGAAGTGGCGCGCGAGCTTTTTTTGCACGCCGAACTGTCGGCGCTGCGCGCGGCGGCGGACCGGGCCCTCGGGGCGCTCGACGAGGAGGAGCGCGCGCTCATCGCGCGGAAATACTTCAAGCGCGAGGGCGGAAAGCGGGGGGAATCGGGGACATATTACCGTGCACAGGCCGCCGCATTTGTCAAATTCAAGGGCGCCATCATGCGGGAAGGGGTGAGCGACGCCTATTTTTCGGACGCGTTTTCGGCGTTTCCTCCCTTTGTGCGGCTGGCGCGCGCCATCGCAGCCCGCACGGGAGGCCGCGGTCTGTTCCGGCTCGGTCAGGGATCGGACGCGTCGTCGCCGCGGGGCGGCTTGCGCCCTTTGATGACGAAGAGCGCCACGGCAACGGCGGCCGCCAACACAAGACAGATGACAACAATTTGAATTGCCGAGATGCCATCCTCGGACATGGGTGCGTCGGTTTCGCCCGAAACGGGCGGCGGCTCCGCGGTGAGCCAGTCGTCGTTCTTCTCGAAGACGAGGGGTTCCTCGGCGGGAATATAGCCGAAGACGCCGTCGGAGAGGACGTAGAAATAGAGCTGTCCGTTCTCATAGCGCATGCCGTAGTAGACAAATTTCTTTTCGATGCTGCCGAAGGTATCCTCCATGCCGCCCGCGTCGGGGAGCTTGTAGGAGACCACGACCTGCCGCTTGAGGTAGGGGCGCGCGGGGATGAAATCGACGAAGGTGAGCGCCGCCGTGCGGCAGTACCCGAGCACCTTTTTGTAGGGGGGCTCGTTGACGAGGTATTCCACGGCCGTAAAGACTTCCCCCTCGCTGAGGATGCGGACGTAGTACGTTTCGGGGACGAGAAAGAGCTTATCGGATTCGTCTTCGGACGCATAAAACCACACGTTGGAGTCGGCGGCGACGGCATAGCGCAGGCTCTCCGCGCGCACGGGCACGTGCGCGGGCGCCAAAAACATGACGAAAAAAAGTAAGAAAACCAATTTCTTCATATGCGCCATCATAGCGCAAATCATGCCGCGAATCGGCGCACATTTTATCGGAAATGGACGAAATTCTGCAGAAAATTCAGGCCATCGAGGCGGAACAGAAAAAACGGGCCGAGGAGGACACGCTCGCCCGCTACAATACGGGCCGCAAGCGGCACAAAAAACAGCTTGCCTTCCACAAATGCAAGAAGCGCAACCGCTGGGTGTTCGGCGGAAACCGTTCGGGCAAGACGGAGTGCGGCGCCGTCGAATGCGTATGGCTGGCGCGCGGGATCCACCCCTATCGGAAGAACAGGCCGAACGTCTTCGGCTGGGTCGTCTCGCCGACGACGCAGGTCCAGCGCGACGTTGCCCAGCGCAAGATCCTCTCCTATCTCCGTAGCGATTGGATCGAGGAGATCGTCATGTCGAGCGGGCGAAAGGACGCACCCATGTCCGGGGTCATCGATCAAATTTACGTCAAAAACGTCTTCGGCGGGAGGTCGATCATCGGCTTCAAGAGCTGCGAAATGGGACGGGAGCGCTTTCAGGGGAGTTCGTTGGATTTTGTCTGGTTCGACGAAGAGCCGCCCGAGGATATTTATGATGAATGCCGCATGCGCGTCGTGGACCGGGAGGGCGACGTCTTCGGGACGATGACGCCGCTCAAGGGGCTGACCTTCGTCTATACCCGCATCTATCTCAATCCCAAAAACGACCCGGAGATCTGGTATGAGTTCATGGAGTGGGCGGACAATCCGTTTCTCTCGAAGCGGGAGATCGCGCTCCTCGCGTCTACGATGGACGAGACGACGCTCGCCTCCCGCCGCTACGGCAAATTCTGTGCGCGGGAGGGGCTCGTCTACCCGGAATTTGACGAGGATCTCCATGTGATCCCGCCCTTCGACGTGCCGCCCGCGTGGCAGGACACCATCTCCATCGACCCCGGCCTTCGCAATCCGCTGTCCGCGCACTGGTATGCGGTGGACTACGACGGCAACGTCTATGTGGTCGCCGAGCACTATCTCGCCGGCGCGGGGGTTGACGAACATGCCGCGGCCATTCACGCGATCTCCGACCGTCTCGGCTGGAAGCGCGACGGCAGGGGGAGGTTGGAGGCGCTCATCGACGCGGCGGCCGAGGCCAAGACGCTCTCCGCGCAAAAGAGCGTCTCCGAACTCTTCGAAGAGCGCGGCATTCTGGTCTCTCCGCTCGTGGATAAGGAGCTGTATAGCGGGATCGCGCAGGTCAAGAGCTATCTCTCCCGTAAGAACAACTTCCCCAATCTCTACATCTTCTCGTGCTGCACCAATCTCATCCGAGAGTTCAAGGGATATTTTTGGGGAAGCGGGGAGCGGCCCGTCAAGAAGGACGACCACGCGCTCGACGAACTCCGTTACTATCTCATGAGCAAGCCGCAGGCGCCGCAACCGGCGCACGACGCGGAGTTGGAGCGCGACAAGCAAAAACGCATCAGGAGGCTGAGAAAGGGGAGATGGACAAGCTGAGAGAGGCCATCCTCAAGGTGGCGCTCGGGTTTTCGCTCGAGGAGGTCACCGAGGAATACGACATGAAAGACGGTTCGCTCAGGCTGATCAAGCGAAAAGAGACGAAAAAAGACGTTCCGCCCGATTTGAAGGCGGCAAAGCTCCTCATCGACGAGCGGGATTATGCGTCCCTCACCGACGACGAGCTGGAGCGCGAAAAACAACGGCTCCTCAGGGAGCTTCTCGAGAACCAAGAACATGAAAGGGAGGAATCATGACCGAAAAAGAATTGAAATTGCGGGAAGAAGAACAGAGACGGCAGGCGGTGGCGGCGGAGGTCACGGCGGACTTCGCGGCGCGCAGGGAGATGCGGCGCCAGTTGGAGCGCGGCTGGGAGCTCAACATGAACTTTGTGAGCGGGAACCAGGACTGCGATCTCACGCCGGAGGGCGAACTCGAGGAGGGCGCGGCCGAATTTTACTGGCAGTCGCGGCGGTGCTTCAACCACATCGCGCCCACCGTAGACGCCCGCATCGCGCGCCTCGCGAAGGTGCGGCCCACGCTCGAAGTGCGCGCCTTTTCCGATAGCGAAGCCGACATGCAGATCGCACGCGTGGCTTCCAACATCCTGAAGTCCGTCAAGAGCCGGGTGGACCTCGATAAAGTCATCTCCGAGGCCACGCTCTGGTCAGAGGTGTGCGGCACGGCCTTCTACAAGGTCGTCTGGAATTTCGACGACGGCAAGATCATCGGCACCGATGAAACGGGCCACAACATCCGGGAGGGGGACGTCAACATCATCGCGCTTTCGCCCTTCGAAATCTACCCGGATACGTTAAACGCAGGGGGCATGTCCGAGGTCAAGAGCTTGATCCATGCCAAGGCGGTGCCCGTCTCCGAGATCTATGAGCGCTTCGGCGTGGAGATCGCGGGGCGGACGATCCAGGAATTTTCGCTGGCGCCCTATTCCTCCGCGAATAGCTGGAGGCGGCCGATGGACATTTCGTCCCGTCCTGTTTACGAGAACAGGGAGATCCTCATTGAACGGTATACCCGTCCCAACGGGAGCTATCCCGACGGGCGGCTTGAGATCGTGGCGGGGGACAAGCTCCTCTTCGAGGGGCCCCTCCCCTATCAAAACGGCGACCGCGGCGAGCGCGTCTTGCCCTTCATCCGGCAGACGAGCATCGACCTCGCGGGGGCGTTCTTCGGAACATCCGTCGTCGACCGCATGATCCCGTTGCAGCGCGCGTATAACGCGGTCAGAAATCGCAAGCATGAATTTCTGAACAGGCTGACGGCGGGCGTCATCGCGGTGGAAGACGGCTCCTTGGACGCCGAGGCGTTGGCGGACGAGGGCCTGTACCCGGGCAAGGTCCTCGTCTATCGGAGAGGCTCCGAAGCGCCGAAATTTCTCGATTGCGGCAGTCTTCCTCCCGAGTTCGAAACGGAGGAAGAGCGCATCGCGAACGAGTTTATCCTCGTGTCTGGCATGAGCGAGATCTCGCGCAATTCCGCGAGCCCCGCCAACGTCACGAGCGCCGTCGGTCTCCAGCTTTTGCTCGAACAGGACGTCAACCGCATGCACCAAGCGGTGGAGAGCGTGGAGCGTGCCGTAAAGGAAGCGGGCAAACAGATTCTGCACCTTTATAAGCAGTTCGCGCACACGAAGCGCCTCCTCCGCATGACGGGCACGGGCGGGAAGACCGAACTCTTCTATTTCGACGCGAGCGATATTTCGGCGGACGACATCGAGTTCCTGACGGGATACGACCGCACGCCCCAGGAAGTCAAAGAGGAAATTTTGAACCTTTTGAGCTGCGGGCTGTTGAAAGACGAAGAGGGAAATCTCTCGAAGGAGGTCAAGTCGAGAGTGCTGGACGCTCTCGGCTACGGCTCCCTCGAGACTGCGCGCGACATCTCCTATCTGCATCTCCGTAAGGCGGAAAAGGAGAACGTGCTGCTGGCGCAGCGCGAGGTGGAGGCAGACGAGTACGACGATCACGCCGTACACATCACCGAACATCTGCGCGCCCTGCTCTCGGGCGGGGAAGACGACGCGGCGACAAAGGCGAGGATTATGCGCCACCTCGAAAGCCACCGCCGCAAAGGAGTGTAAATCGTGGAAGAGGAAAACAACAACGCAAATTCCGAGGGGGGCATGTCCGAAAGCGGGCTTCTCGCGGGGAAATTTAAGAGCGTCGATGCCCTGCTGCATGCCTATGGGGAACTGGAGGCCGAATTTACCCGCCGCAGTCAACGGCTGAAGGCGCTCGAAGAACGGCTCGGTCCCGAATCGGGAGAGATCGGGCAGGCGGCGCACGGCGATGGGCCGCGCAGTGCCTCTGCGACAGACGCCCCGCAGGAGCCGGTGCGGGGGGTCACGCTCATGGGCGCGGGAGGCGCGGGGGTGATCGCTCCCGTAAGGCGCCCCGCATCCATCTCCGAGGCGGGTACGCTCGCCCTCGGCTATCTCAAACGGCAAACATAATTTGCGGAAATTCCGCACCACATTTTATTGAAAGGAGAATTTTATGATCACTACGGAAAATGCAGACAGCGTATTGAAATCCTACTATCTGAGCGCGGTGAGCGACCAGCTCGATAAGTCGACCAACCCTCTGCTCGCGCAGATCAAGAAGACCACCTCCGACGTCTGGGGGAAAGACGTCAGAAAGGCCGTGCGGTACGGCGTCAACGGCGGCATCGGCGCGGGGACGGAGACGGGCATCCTTCCCACGGCCGGAGGGAACAATTATGCGCAGTTCGTCGCCACCCTCAAAAACCTCTATGGCGTCATCGAGATCTCCGATAAGGCCATCCGGTCCTCGCAGAATGCGGAGGGTGCGTTCGTCAACCTTCTCAACGACGAGATGGACGGCCTCGTCAAGAGCGCGTCGTTCAACTTCGGGCGCATGCTGTTCGGCGACGGCTCGGGCCTGCTCGCCACCATCTCCTCCGTCGACGAGGGGAACGATAAGTGCTATGTCGTGGACTCCGTCCGCAATCTCGCGGAGGGCATGGTCGTCGACGTCTTTAAGGTGGGCGGCATCAACGCGGCGGCGGGGCGCACCGTCACGGCCATCGACCGCGTCAATAAAAAGGTCACGCTTTCCGGCACCGCCGTTTCGACGCCCGCGGGATGCGGCATCTATATCCAGAAGTCCAAGGACGCCGAACTCACGGGCCTCGGCGCGCTGTTCGGCAATGGCGACCTCTATGGCGTCTCGCGCGAGGGAAATTCGTGGATGAATCCCGTGACCAAGACCGAAGTCGGCGCGTTGACCGAGGACAAGATCCAGGAGGCCATCGACGAAGTGGAGGCCAATTCGGGCAGCAAGATCAACTTCATCGTCTGCTCGTGGGGCGTGCGCCGCGCGCTCTTCAAACTGCTCTCCGCCTACCGCACGACGGAGCTCCTGGAGCTCGAAGGGGGATTCAAGGCCATCAGCTTCGGCGGCATCCCCGTCGTTGCCGACCGCTTCTGCCCCGAGGGCACGATGTATCTTCTCAACACCGAGGACTTCGGCCTGCACCAGCTTTGCGACTGGCAGTGGCTGGAATCGGAGGGCGGGAAGATCCTCAAACAGATGGCGGACAAGCCCATTTACCGCGCCACGCTGGTCAAATACGCCGAGTTGCTCTGCTACCGTCCCT
>CANQWO010000027.1 GCA_947627565.1 uncultured Clostridia bacterium | reverse complement strand
TGCTTGAGCACCGGCTGGTATTCATGCCCTTTAGGGCGAAAATAAAAGCCCCCACTTTAGTGGGGGATATTTACTGGGCCGAAAACGCCCGGCTCAGCGGAGTTCCGCGCCGAGATTGTGCTTGAGATTGCCGATGATCTTATTGAACCAGCCGTCGACCGTCTCGGGCGTGAGCCCCTTCTCGGAGGCGGCGTCGGGCACGAACGTCACGCGGAACGCCATGCTCTTTTTGCCCGCGCCGAGCCGCGGGTCGCGGTAGACGTCGAAGAGTTCCGCCTTGGTCGCCGCCTTGCACGCGCGCAAAATGCAGGTCTGCATGTCGGCACAGGTGACCTTTTCGTCCACGACGACGGCGAGGTCGCGCCGGACGGCGGGGAACTTGGGCAGCGGATGATAGACAATGCCCTTGCGGAACTTTTTGGAGAGCGCGGCGTAGTCGAGTTCGGCCAAAAAGACGTCGCACTCGAGCGCCAGCTCCTCACAGACGGCGGGATGCAGTTTGCCGATCCAGCCCACCTCCTTTTCGCCGAGTTTTACGACCGCGGTCGCGCCGGGATGCAGGAAGGGACGCTCCCCGCGTGCATACGAGAGGTTGAGCGCAAACGCCTCGGCAACGGCCTCGACGGCGCCCTTGAGGTCGAAGAAGTCGCCCTCGCCCCAGAGCGCGAGCGAGACGTGTTTGCGCTCCTCGGGCAGCTCCGTGAGGGGGAGGTCTTGGGCATGGTATACGTTGGCGAGCTCAAAGAGCCTGCCAGCGTCGTTCCCGCGGCGGACGTTGCGGACGACGTTTGCAATCATCGTGGGCGCCAAAATTGTGCGCATGACGGAGAGATCTTCGCCGAGCGGATTCTTTACGGTAACGGCGGCGCGCTCGGGCGCGTCGGCGGGAAGACGGAGAAAATCGAAGTCCTTGGGCGAATAGAAGGAATAGCCGTATGCCTCGAAATAGCCCTCCTCCGCGAGGACTTCCTTAAAGCGGAGTTCCGCCTTTTGCGGGGCCGTCAAGCCGCCGTGCGTCACCGTCGCTTTTTCGAGGAACGTGGGGATGATGTGCTCGTAGCCATACATTCTGATGACCTCTTCGGCGAGGTCGGGGAAGGCGTCGATGTCCTCCCTCCACAGGGGCACCATGACAGAAAACGAGGCACCCATGTCCGAAACCTCGAAGCCGAGACGGCGCAAAATGGCATTCACTTCCTCCTTGGGGACGCGGATGCCGAGAAGCGCATCGAGGGCGGAATACGTCGTCTCGATCTTCTTGCGGGGCATCTCCTGTTTGTCGCAGAAGTTGGGGATATAGAGTTCGGACGCGGGCGTGCCGCAGCCCAATTTTTGCACGAGCCAGAGGGCGCGCTGCATGCCGTAATGCGGGAAAATAGGATAGACGCCCTTTTCGAAGCGGGCGGAGGAATCCGAGCGCTGGCCGAGGGCGCGGGATGTCTTCCTCACGCTGTCGCGCGCAAAGCTCGCCGCCTCGAAGAACACCTCTGTCGTGTCCTCGCGGATCTCGCTGTTGAGCCCGCCCATGACGCCCGCAAGCGCAACGGGGCGCTCCGCGTCGCAGATGAGAAGATTATCGGGCGTGAGCGTAAACTCCTTTTCGTCGAGCGTCGTGATCGTCTCCCCCGCTTCGGCGCGCCTGACGACGACCGTGTCCCCGCGGAGAAACCGCCTGTCGAAGGCATGCATGGGCTGCCCGACCTCTAAGAGCACATAGTTGGTGATGTCGACGATGTTGTTCACCGACCGCATCCCGCAGAGCGCGAGCCGCCGCCGCATCCATTGGGGCGACTTCCCGATCGCGACATTCTTCGCATATCCCCCGATGTAACGCGGGCAAAGCGCGGGCTCCTTCACCTCGACGGTGAACTTGACGTCGGACGGCGCCGCTTCATAGGGACAGGGCGGCAAAAATCCGTCGTGCGGAACTTTGAGCACGGCCGCGACCTCGCAGGCGATGCCGAGCACGCTCTGGCAATCGGGGCGGTTGGCCGTCACCGCAATGTCGAAAATGTAGTCGTCGATGCCGACGATCGGACGGATGTCGACGCCAAGCGGGGTACCCATGTCCAAGATGAGGATGCCGTTGACCGAAGCGCCCTCATAAAAATCGTCGTCGATGCCGAGCTCTTCGCCCGAACAGAACATGCCCTCGCTCGTGACGCCGCGGAGCTTGCCCGTCTTGATCTTCTGCACGCCGCCCTCGTGTTTCACCGTCGCGCCGTCGAGGGCGACGGGGACGACGGCCCCCTCGAATACATTGGTCGCGGCGGTGACGATCTGCTTCGTTCCTCTCTCGCCGCAGTCCACCTCGCAGACGGTGAGCCGGTCCGCGTCGGGGTGCTTTTCGCACTTCGTGATGCGGCCCACGACGACGTTTTCGACGTCTTTGCCGAGATCGATGAGTTCCTCGACTTCGAAGCCGCAGGAAAACAGCTTGTCCTCGAGTTCCTCCGCCGAAATGCCGATGTCCACATATTCCTTTAACCAACTGAACGGAATCTTCATCTTCTCACCTCAATCCTTGAATTGTTCCAAAAACCGCACGTCGTTCTCCGTGAAGAGACGGATGTGCCCGATGCCGTATTTGAGCATGGCGATGCGTTCGATGCCCATGCCGAAGGCAAAACCCGTGTAGCGGTCGGGATCGACGCCGCAGTTTTCGAGCACGCGCCGGTTGACCATGCCTGCGCCGAGGACCTCGATCCAACCCGTCCCCTTGCAGAGCGGGCAACCCTTGCCGCCGCACGCCGCGCAGGAGACGTCCACCTCCACCGAGGGCTCGGTGAACGGGAAATAGGAGGGACGGAGCCGCGTCTTGGAGGTCTCCGAGAACATGGTGCGGGCAAATTCGTCGAGCATGCCCTGAAGGTCGCACAGCGTGACGCCCTCGTCGACGACCAATCCCTCCATCTGATGGAACATCGGGGAGTGGGTGGCGTCGTCGTCCGAACGGAAGACGCGCCCGGGCGAAAGCATCTTGATGGGCGGCTTTTTCTTCTCCATGAGGCGGATCTGGCCCGCGCTCGTCTGCGTGCGGAGCAGAAATTCATCCGTGATGTAGAAGGTATCCTGCATGTCGCGAGCGGGGTGATCGGCGGGTGTGTTGAGCGCGGTAAAATTGTAATATTCGCTCTCGATCTCGGGCCCCTCGAAGACTTCGAAGCCCATGCCCGCAAAGACGTCGATGAGCTCCTGCCGCGTGCGCGTGATGGGATGCAGCGCGCCCTTTTGGGCATGCCGCCCGGGCATGGTGACGTCGATCTCCTCCGCCTTGAGTTTTTGCTCCATTTCGCGGAGCTTGATCTTCTGCTCGACGGCGGCAAACGCCGCTTCCAACCGCTCGCGAAGATCGTTGATCTTCTTCCCGAATGCGGGACGGTGCTCCGCGGCGATCTCGCGCATGCCCTTGAGGAGCGCGGTCACTTTGCCCGTCCGCCCCAAATACCTCATCTTGGTCTCGTAGAGCGCGCGCGAAGTCTGGGCCTTCTCGATCTCCTGCTGCGCTTCCTCGACGATTTTTTCGGTTTCTTCCATACCTGACTCCTTTCGAAAAAATAAAAACCCCGTCTTGCGACAGGGCGTAAATTACGCGGTACCACCTGCTTTCACGCATACCGATCTCGGACATGGTATGCGCCTCTTTGCCCTTTACGCGGGAAACGTCCGCTCTTGAAGTTCTGTTCGGAGCGGCGGCTGGCGGGGGAATACCGCAACGGTTTTCCGGGCCCCTCGCAGCCAAGGGGGCCCTCTCTGTGGAAAAACACTTGCTGCGTCTCTTCCGCTTCAAAGCGCCTTTTTCTATTATTATAGCATCTTTTTTGAAGATGTCAAACGTTTTTGCGCGCACGGCGCGTGCAGATTCGCCGAAACCGCCCGTCTTTCACTCCATGCAGAGCTTACGCATGAGGGCGTTTGAGCCCACGACGCGGCCGCCGCCCAAAATCACCGCCGTCTGCACGTCGCCCGCAAGATGGGCCTCCATGCCGAGTTTCTCCGCGACATAGTCCCCCAGCCCCGCGATCGCCGCGACGCCGCCCGCGAGATAGACGCCGTTCTTGCACATGGCCGCCGAGACTTCTGCGGGCAGTTTCCGCAAGATCAGCGCCGCGTACTCCAGGATCTTGTCGAGATGATATTGGATGGGATAGAGAATGTCTCCCGAGGAGACGGAGACGGAGCGCGGCTTGCCCTCCGAGACGTCCCTCCCGTTGACGATGACGCTCTGGTTGTCGCCCGCGAGCAGGCTGCCCACGGTATTTTTCAGCCGCTCGCTCGACTGCGGCCCGATCTTGAGCCCGTAGAGGTCGGCGATATGGTCGATGATGTGCGTATCGATGTTGTTGCCGCCAATGCACAGATTGAGCCCCGCGATGATGCCGTCGAGCGAAAAGACGGCGACCGACGTCTTGCCCGCGCCGATGTCGATGGCGAAGACGGGATTGGATTCCGAGAGCGGGACGTCCTGCCCCAGCGCGACGAGGTAGGGCGTTTCGATAAAGTTGATGCGGGAGATCCCCGCCGCCTTGGCGACGCGATAGTACTTCTCGCGCGACTGCACGCCGCACCCGCACGGAACACAGAAGACGGCCTCGACAGAGAACGCGCGCTTCACGACCTTGCCGAGGAAATATTCGAGCAACGCGCCCGCATAGCGCTCGTTGACGATCTCCCCCTCATAGACGGGAAAAATCATTTCGGTAAATTCGGCCGTCTTGCCGAGGAGGCGCTTGGCCTCGTCGCCGAAGGCACGGATCTCCCCCGTCTCGCGCGAAGTCGTCAGACACGTCGCCTCCGCGAGCACGATGCCGCTGCCGATGCGGTAGATCTTCGTGACCGCCGTTCCAAAGTCGATTGCAAGTTTTAACACCTCGTTCCTCCCAGCACTGTCGCGAGCATGCCCCCCACCTCTTCGGTCGGAAGCCCCACGACGTTCGTATAACTTCCCATGATTTTTTCGACGAGCGGGTACCCGTCCTGGATGCCGTATGCGCCCGCCTTGCCGCGCGGAAGTCCGCTCGCGACGTATGCGGCGATCAATTCCCCGGAGAGCGGGAAAAAGGTCACGTCGGTGGCGACGACCCGCTCTTCCCGCACGCCCTCCGCGAGCAGACAGACGCCCGTATAGACGGTATGCGTCCTGCCCGAGAGCAGGCGGAGCATGCGGGCGGCGTCCGCATCGCCCTGCGGCTTGCCGAACACCTCCCCGCCGAGGGATACGACGGTATCGGCGCCGAGCACGACGTCGCTCGGAAAACGCGAAAAGACCTCTTCGGCCTTCCCGCGCGCATTGACGAGCGCCGCGGTCTGCGCCGAGAGGCCATGGACTTCCTCGAACCCGGAGGGTTTGACAAGAAACGAATACCCCATGTCCGAAAGAAGCGCTCTCCTACGCGGGGAATTGGAAGCAAGTAACAGCATGTCCGAACCCGATCGCGCCCTCGCGGGCGCTCCTGAATCTCAGAGAATTTCCAGATTCTTCTTGAACGTCCGCTTGAACTCCGGTCCTGCCTTGGAGGCCTGCCTCAGTTCCAGCGCCGCGTCGCCGGCGAGCTCCGTCTTCATGATGACGGAATCGCCCAAAACGTCGCAATTGAGCCCCTTCACCATGCCGAGGCCGCTCGTATCCAGACATTCGGCGATGCGCAGCAACACGCCGAGCTTGCGCACGATGTCGAGATCTTCGTCGGTGACGATGTCGCGGTATTTGTTCCAATCGGCGGGGGAGAGGTCCTCCTTGCGGTGGCATCCGGCGACGAACGCCGCCAAAACGATCTCGCGGTGCGACGCGCCGTATATGCCGCTGTTCAAGATCATGTAGCGGCTATGTTTCTGATGGTTATAATAGCGCATGCGGAGGCCGCAGTCGTGCAGGCTCGCCGCAATTTTGAGCACTTTCAGATAGACGCGCGGGAATTTGTGCAGGACCCGCAGTTGTTTGAAGAGCTGGATGGAGAGATGGACGACGTTCTCCACATGTTTTTCGTTGCACCCGTAAAATTTGACGAGCGTGGAGAGCGAATAGGAGAGCACGTCGGAGATGGGCCGCTCCACGGTCATGGGGAGCGCCATGTTGAACATGATCCCCTCGCGAAGCCCGCAGCCGCTGAGCGTGAAGCCCTCGATCTGCAGATAGCTCGTGAACGCCTTGATGATGGCCAGCGCGGCGGGCATGATGTCGGCGCGCTCGGGGGAGAGCCCGCGGATCCGCTTGCGCTTCTCCACGTCCAAAACGCGCACCATCTCATAGACGGCGTTGAAATCCTCCGTCGTGAACGTATAGTTGTGCACCGTGTCGAGGGAATACTTCCTGACGATACGGTTGATCTTATAGAGATTGCGGAAGGAGCCGCCGACGCCGATCATCTGCGTGTCGGGATCGACCTCGGAGAGCCATTCGATCTTCTTGAATTGTTCGGTGAAAAATTCCTCGATCTTGGCCGTCTGTTCCTCGGGGGACACGCCGTCGTCGGCAAAGAGGTCGGTGAGCGTCACGGCGCCGAACGCCAGCGTCGCATAATTCAGGATACTGCGACGGTTATAGTAGATGATCTTGGTGCTGCCGCCGCCGATCTCCAAAATGATCCCCTTGGGGATGTCCATGGAGTTGATGACGCCGCGGTAGACCAGCGTGGCCTCCTCCTCTTCGGAGAGCACGCTCACGCGGATGCCGCAGGTCGCCTGGATCTCATCGAGAAACGAGCGCTGATTTTTCGCACGGCGAACGGCCGCCGTCGCCACGGCGACGATCTGCTCCACACCCGACGCGTCGCAAAGACGCTTAAACATTTTTAACGTTTTGATCGTTTCCGCAACGCGCTGCGGTTTGAGAAAGCCGTCTCTATCCATGTCCTGCCCGAGACGCACGCTCTCCTTCAGTTCGTTTTCGACCATGAAATGCCCGTCGCCGAACATCTGCACGATGACGAGCCGCGCGGAATTGGAACCCAAGTCGATGATGCCGATTTTTTCCATGTGATGATGTTCCGTCCTTTCCGATTTTGCGGGCGGCTCCCGCCCGCCGGGACTTTGGACCCTGAGCGAAATTCTTCGGCGCAAGACAATATCCGAAAAATTCCCCTATTTTAACTATGCTCTATTTTAACATAGCTTTTCGGGTTTGTCCATACCCTTCTTGAAAATATTTTGCCTTTTTCACAAAGATTTTTTCTCTATTTTCCCTTTCTCAAACCGGGTTTGCGAAGTTTTTGAAAATTTATTACGGCAAGAACGACCAAAAATGCGCCGAATCCCTGCCGGAGCGCGGCGGCGGGGAGGACGGAGGCGAGCAGGGAAAACAGCAGAGAAAAGAGGAGCGCGGGAACGACGAGCGCCCAGAGGCCGCGCGTCTCGAGGAATCCGTTCTTTGCGTGCACGGCGAGCGCGGCCAGCGACATGGGCAAAAACGCGACGAGATTGACGCCCTGCGCCGCCGTCTGCGGCACCCCGCACACGAGGACGAGGAGCGGAATGAGCGCCGTCCCCCCGCCCATGCCCATGCCTCCGAGAACGCCGCCCGCCAAACCGCAGAGAAAATAGACGAGAAAGGACATCAGAAGAGCAGGCGGAGCCCCGCGGCGAGCATGAGTCCCGCGAACAAAAAGGCCGCGGCGCGGCCCGAGACGCGCGCAAGCAGTTTTGCGCCCGCGAGGCCGCCGAGCAGTACCCCGCCGGCAACGGGCAGAAGGAGCGAGAGCGGCACGAATCCGTTGACGACGTAGACGGCCGCGCTCACGGCGGAGGCGGGAAGGATGACGGCGATGGCCGTGGCATGGGCGCTGCGGGCGGGTCTTCCCATGCCCTCGAGGACGGGGACCGCGATCATGCCGCCCCCGCCGCCGAACAGTCCGTTGGCGGCGCCGATGAACGATCCGCCGAGCAAAGTTCTCAGGTTCATATGTACCTTTCCCCGCCGCACGCCGCGCCTTCCCTTCGCGCTCCCCGCCCGAAAGTTGCGGAGGAGGCCGCCGCACGGGGCTCCGATTTCTTTGAAAAGTATGTGTAAACGGAAAAAAAATTTGCCTTTTTTGCCGATTGCATGCGAAACTGCTTGCAAGTCAAGGCAAATTGTATTAAAATGGAATGGTATCTTTACGAAAAATCTCGGCCTACGCCCAAAGCGCATTTCGGCGGCGGCCAAAACAAGGTGTAAGTATGGCAAAATTCTTTGAAATGGGAAAAGGGAAAAAGCGCCTCGTCTCGGTGCTCAGCCTGTTTCTCTCCACCACGCTCGCGCTGGGCATCTTTTCCGCGTGCAATCCCGAGAAAACGGACAATGAAGACGATGAGAACAAAGTCACCGCCACCGATACCCAGCTCCTCAAAAACGGCAACTTCGAATTTTACGGAGAAATGGACGGTTTGGATGAGGACGGGAACAAAAAGGAGCACAAACAGGACGATCTCCGCGCATTGATCAATTCGCCCAACGATTGGTCCTTCTCCTCCGGCTCTCCCTCGTCCAACACGAGTTCGGGCATCGTCAATACCGCCGACTGGGCCTATATGGCGCAGTCCAAGCAGTCTCTCATCCTCGAATCCGACAGATGGGAAAAAGCCAAGGACGGCGACGAACAGGACGGCGATGGCTACAAGCTGGAAAACGACAAGCGCGTGGAGGCCACGAGCGGCACGCTCACCGACGCCGCCGTCGCCAACGCCAAGGCGAAGTGGGACGAGGCCAGCGTCTATGACCGTCTCGAATTTTACGACTTCTACGATGTCGATTCCGCCTCCGAGTTCGAGCTGTACGACGACTACAAGTATTCCATCGACTTCAACGATCTCGAGTATCTCAAAAACGTCGCGGCCGATTCGGACAACAAGCTCGCGCTCCGCGGCACCGAGGGCGAAAACGGCCGCAAAGCGGACGAGACCAGCGTCCTCATGATCCACAACCATACCACGCTCAACAACATCGCGGGGACCGCGCAGTACTACACGTCGAGCACGACCGTCACCCTCAAAGCGGGCACCGCGGCCAAGCTCTCCGTGTGGGTGCGCACCTCCGAGCTCTACCACTATGCCGTAGAGGATGAGAACAAGGGCGTGCCCGTCGAAGCGCGCGCGGGCGCCTACATCGGCGTCACCAACACCGTCGGCGGCACCACGCTCGACCAGATGCGCATCAAAAACATCAACACCCATGACCAATGGGAGAACTACACCGTCTACATCCGCGCCAACACCTTCGCCTCCTCGACGTTCCGCGTCGTGCTCGGGCTCGGTGAGGGCACGTCGAGCAACCGCTACTACAGCGTCAACGGCTATGCGTTCTTCGACGACGTGACGTGCGACGTCATCTCCACGGGCGACTTCGACAAGGCGGTCGCCGACGGCCATCTCGACCAAGAGGTCAACGCGGAAGGGCTCGGCAACTACTGCGACCTCAACAGCACCGGCAAGGCCAAGGAGTTCCTCGCCACCAAAGACGACGGGACGCCGAGCGAGTTCAAAACCTTCGCCCTCGACCTCGACAAGACCGAAGAATACAAGTCGTTCAAATATCAGGCGCCCGTCGCGCTCACCAAAGAAGTCTCGGGCAGCCAGACGTATACCTCGGAAAAGATTGACCCCAAGTCCCTCGCCGACACGAGAAACGGCGACGGCAACACGACCAAGAACAACATCGGCGAGCTCATGAGCCTCAACGACATGGCCGCGACCGGCAACGTCTACCTCAAATATATCTATGAGCACGACTTCAAGGACGATATGTTCCCCTTCCTCTCCGCGGAAGCCCGGAATAACATCGTCATGCTGCTCTCGACCAACGGCGCCGCCTATACCGCGACCGTGAACTCCGACGCCTTCAAGCTCGAGCCCAAGGAACGCAAACTCATCTCCTTCTTCGTCAAGACGAGCGAGATCCGCTCGGGCAAGACGGGGGCGAGCGCCATCCTCGTCGACGGCGAGAACAGGAGCACCATCGCCGCGTTCGACTCGACCACCGTCGAGACCGTCGATATCGAAGGAAAGACCGACGAGACGACCGTAAAAGACATCTATAAGGGCTGGGTCCGCTGCTTCTTCTTCGTGCAGAACGAGACGGAAGAGAACAAGGAGTTCCACCTCGAATTTACCTACGGCCCCACCTCCATCGCAAGCTCGTCGAGGACCGACTATTCCGACGGCTATGCCGCGTTCGCGAACCTTCAGATCTGCGACCTTACCAAGACGCAGTTCGGCTATGCCGCAACGGGCACCTATGCGCAGAAAGTCTCCCTGACGGCCTCCGTCAAGGATTCCACCAAATTCGACGATCCCGCCGCCAACGGGACCCAGCTCGAAGACGGGCTCGCCATTCCCGTAAATTATACGGGCGTGCAGGCGGGCAGCAACTACCTCGTTCAGACGACGCAGGATGAGGACGGAAAGATCACCAACGGCAACCCCGGCAAGGAAGCGCTCGCGAAGAGCGGCCTCTACACCGGTCTCCTCTCCCGCGACTATGCCGACAACTATCTCGATCTCGATCCCGCGGCCAACGCCAACGCCGAAGGCGAAGATCCCTACTATCCCAACAAGTGGATGAGCCTTCTCAACCCGGAGGACGTCAAGCTCCCCGAGGACACAAACGAAAACCGCGCGGAGCGCAATGCGAAATCCGCGGCTTGGTGGAAATCGGTATTCGGCAACGTCGGGACCAACGCCGACGCCGCCTATCAGCCCATCGTCATCGTGAACACCTCCCAAGAGACCCTGCCCGGCTACGGATTCTTCGCGGCCAACGCGACGGTCTCCTCCAACGCGACGACCAGGATCTCCGTCCGCGTCAAGCTCTCCCAAAGCGCCACGGCGTACTTCTATCTCACCGACGTCTCCGACCTCACCGAGAAAGACAAGAAGAGCCTCGCGCCCACCCTTCCCGCCTATACCTATTGGTATGACGACGACGGCAACATCGTCAAGGGCGACCCCACTGCCGACGGTTTCGACGAGAAGAACGACATTCTCTACACGCTCGAGACGAACGGTCTCTATAAGAAAGTAGGCGACACGACGAACACTTATTATGCCAATCTCTCCTCGTTCGAACGGGACGACGAGCACAATTATGTGACGAAAGACGGCACCGTCGCGTTCTTCCACAATCCCACGGATACGGATGAGAACACCGCCTACGCCTACTACGACAAGAATACGGACAGCTACTCGCAGCCCGTCCTCGACCTGCCCCACACCGAGGGTGTGCGCTATGCGTATCCGCAGGCCACGCTCTCCAAGTTCGACGCCTGCATCAAGGTGCAGGGCACCGCGGAGAATGCGGGGAAATGGGTCACCGTTTCCTTCTATGTCCAGGGCGGAAACGAAGACAAGGAATACCGTCTCGAACTGTGGGCGGGCGCGCGCGACGCCTATCAGACCAAGGATAAGGACGGGAGCGTCACCTACGATAATCTGCAAAACGGCATCCCCGGAGAGAGCTACTTCTTCTTCGACCGCGTCTCCACGACGACAGTCTCCAACTATGATACGCTGCTCAGCCAGACCAAGGAGGCCATGCTCGACTACAAGGATGCGGAGGGCAACTATCCCTACCGCGCCGAAAATCCCAAGTATGCCGCCGATCCCGAACATGAATCCAAGCAGCTCAAGGATAAAGTCGCCGAAGACTTCGCGCTCTACTACACGTTCACGTTCTATGATTCGCCCGATTATCTCCGCTACGATGAATCGCAGGACGAGGACAAGCTCGGGAATCCTTGGGGCTCCTATGTGCAGTCCTCGCACGAAGAGACGTTGATGGCGCTCGCGCTCCACGACGACGGCGACGTGCTCGGTTCGACCCTGCCCACCGCCACGCTCTTCCTCAGCTATGCGTCCAACGAAGTCACGGTGACGCCCGACGAGCTCGGCGATCAAGGCAGCAGCGACAGCAACAACAATAGCTCCTCGAGCAGCACAACGCCCTCGGGAGAGACCAACATCTGGCTCCTGCTCTCCTCCATTCTTCTCGCGGCGGCCCTCGTCTTCGCCATTATCGCGGTAGGCGTGAGACGGCTCCTCAAGAAGTATCATAAGTCGTCGAAGGCGCCCAAGGCAAAGGCGCCGAAGCGGCCCAAACTGCAGGTGCTCGAACCGACCGAGCCCGAGAAAGAGGAAGAACCCGCGCCCGCGGCCGAGCCCAAGAAAGAGCCCGCCAAGCCCGACGAAAACGATCCCTACAACGAATGATCTTATCTTTGAAGGAGCCGCGCATTCTGCGCGGCTCTTTTGCTCCCATGCGGCCATGAAAGACTTCTTCCGATCCATTACGGCGGCGGAATACGCGCTCTGGGGCGGTTCCGTACTCGCCATCGTCCTCTCGTTCATTCTCCTCCATAATACCGACTATCTCAACCTCGCGGGCTCGCTCATCGGCGCGACGGCGCTGATCCTCGTCGCCAAGGGCAACATCGCGGGGCAGATCTTGTGCGTCGTCTTCTCCGTCTATTACGGGTTCGTCTCCTATTTTACCCATTACTACGGCGAAATGATCACCTATCTCGGCATGACGGCCCCCATCGCGGTCGCGGCCGTCGTCGGCTGGCTCAGGCATCCGTTCCGCGGCGACCGCAAGGAAGTGGAGGTCAATGCCCTGCGCGCCCGCGAATATCCAATCATTTTGGCGGCGGCGGGGGCCGTTACTGCGGCATTCTACTTCATCCTCCGCGCCCTCGGGACAGCCAATCTTCTTTGGAGCACGGTCTCCGTGACGACCAGCTTCACCGCGATGGTGCTCGCCCAGCGCAGAAGTCCGTTCTACGCGGCCGCCTACGCGCTCAACGACGTGGTGCTCATCATCCTCTGGACGCTCGCCGCGCAAAACGACGCGGAATACTACGCGCTCGTCGTGTGCTTCGGCGTCTTCCTCGCGAACGATCTCTATGGGCTCTTCAACTGGCTGCGCA
This sequence comes from uncultured Clostridia bacterium, assembly GCA_947627565.1. Classification (GTDB taxonomy): domain Bacteria; phylum Bacillota; class Clostridia; order Christensenellales; family Borkfalkiaceae; genus Gallimonas. The sequence continues at coordinate 15,730 of CANQWO010000027.1, read as the reverse complement.
TGCAAAGGCGCCAGACAAAAATCGCGCAAGAGACAAAAAACAGGCCACCCATGTCGTGACCCGCCCCCTCGGAAATGTGGTATCATGAAAAGACAGTGACTGCGGCGAGCCGCGGTCACTGTCTTCTTTTTCCTTCATTCAATGATATTTTCGCAGCCACTTGGGGAGATGGTTTTTGACGACCCCGCCGACGATCTTCCCCAGCCCCAGCGGAAATTCCTCCACGCCGACGACGCACCAGCCGTCGGGGAGATCGCTCTCCACCGTCTCGCCCTTCAAATACCGCTCGCTCTCCTCGCGCGAGAGGGAGACGAACCGCCGCACATCCCCCTTTTTGACGGCCATGGCAAGGGCATGGGTGGGCTTGAAGCGCTTGCCGTCCCACTCGCCCGCCTCCACGCCGACGCCGATCTGCGCGGCCTGCGCGTGCTCGAGAGCGGGAAGTTCCTCGCCCGCGAGAAACAGACGGGCCCCCGCGGCGCGGAGCGTCCCCGCGGGGGGACGGACGAAAAAGTCCTCCGCAAAAACCTCCCACGCCTTCGCGGCGCCCGAAAGATCGGCGCCGAAGCCTCGGCCGGACGAACATTTTCTCAGCGACGGCCGCGCGCTCCGCTCCCCGTCCCGCTTCTCGAAAAGGACGGCGAAGTGCCCCTCTCCCCGCGCTTCATGCGGATAGAGCTTCTTCATCGCGAGGAGGGAAAATTCGGGATGCCGCTTCAAAAACGCCTCCGCCTGCCACTCGTCCTCCTCCTCGGCGAAGGTGCAGGTGGAATAGACCAGCCTCCCGCCGCCCGCAAGCATCTCCGCCGCGGCGTCTAAGATGCCCTTTTGTCGTTCGGCGCACATCGCGACGTTCCCCTCGCTCCATGCGGGGATCGCGTTCTCCTCCTTCTTGAACATGCCCTCGCCCGAACAGGGCGCGTCGACGAGGATCTTATCGAAATAGGCGGGAAAGACCACGGCAAGGCTCTGCGGCGAGGCGGACATAACGGCGCTGTTGCAAATCCCCATCCGCGCGATATTTTCCGCGAGGATCTGCGCCCTCTTGCGGTCGATTTCATTGGCGATGAGCACACCCGTGCCACCCATGTCCGAGGCGAGCTGCGTCGTTTTGCCTCCGGGGGCGGCGCAGAGGTCCAAAACGCGCTCCCCCTTTCCCGCCCCCAAAAGGGGCGCGGCGACCATCGCCGAGGGCTCCTGCAGATAATAGAGGCCCGCAAAATGATAGACGTCTGCCCCGGGCTTTTCCTCCTCCGTATAAAACGCGGTCGGCTCCCACGGGACGCGTTCCCCCAGCGGAAAGGGCGCGCGGGCGGCAAAGTCCTCGGGGGAAATTTTGAGCGCGTTCACCCGCAGTCCCTTATACGGCGGGCGCTCATAAGACGCCAAAAAGGCGGGGAAGTCCGATCCCAGCCTTTTTTGCATGCGCGCTATGAATTTTTCGGGCAAATTTCCCATGGACTATCGAAGCGACTCCCTCAGACTTTCGAGCGGAATGAAATCCGCGCCGCTCTTCATCGCGCTCTCGAAGCGCATCCCGCCTTCGTCGCGGGCGATGTAGACGTTGCACTCCCCCGGATGCGAGGTGTATTTTCCGCCCGAATTGAAGATGGCGGCGACCAGCTTCACGGACATGGGTACGTCGATTTCAACATCTTTTGCGAAACAGAAGATCTTCCCTTCGAGCGCGCCGCCCTTCTTTCTGCGGTGCATATTCTTGTTGACGTAGCGATAAAATTCCTCGTGGGCGGCGTGGTACTCCTCCCGTTCTCGGGCGCGCTCCGCGCTGTAATTTTTGAGGCCCGCCGAACTCGCAAGGCGCGTGCGGTAATTTTCCAGCTTCCCGCCGCGGATCTTGTATTTCTCGATGAGACCGCGCACATCCACGCCCTCGCGTTTGCAGAGCGCTTCGCAGACGCGCATCGTCGCATAGGCGTCGTCTACGGCCCGGTGCGGGGTGAACTCCACGCCGAGGCGCTCCGCCATGACGCCGAGCCCCACCTGCCGCGTATAGTCCCCCTCCGTATTCATCCAAAAGAACTGCGTGTCGTGGAACTCGAAGCGGAACGACGGCAGCTTATAGCGCTTGGTCTCCAAATTGAGGTAGTTGACGTCGTTGATGGTGGCATGTCCGAGGACGATGGCGTCGCGATCCTCGAGCAGGGCCTTGATCTTCGGATACGCCGCGGGGAACGGCGGATACTTTTTGAAGTCCTCGTATTCATACGGGAGCACCAATCCCTCGCCGCCCTTGCGGTCGGTCAGGTGGAATTTCCCCTTGGGATTGATGAGAATGTCTTCCCGTTCGAGGAGGCGGAACGCTTCGTCGGTCACGACATATCCGAACGCACAGATCTTGGCGGTATATTTGAAGACGCAGGCGCATTCAATATCAAAAAAGACGTACTTCACTGGCGGGGCAAGATCTCCTTCTTTCCGCCCATGTAGGGGCGGAGGACTTCGGGAATTTCAACGCTCCCGTCGGCGCGGAGATGATTTTCCACAAAGGCGATGAGCATGCGGGGAGGCGCGACGACCGTATTGTTGAGGGTATGGGCAAACTTGCTGCCGCCCTCCGTCTTATAGCGGATGCCCAGCCTTCTCGCCTGCGCGTCGGTCAGATTGGAACAGGAGCCCACCTCGAAATACTTCTTCTGGCGGGGCGACCAGGCCTCGACGTCGCAGCTCCTGTATTTGAGGTCGGCAAGGTCGCCCGAGCAGCATTCGAGCTGGCGGACGGGAATGCCCATGGAGACGAAGAGCTCGACGGTATAGTTCCACATCTTCTCATACCACGCCTCGCTCTCCTCGGGCCTGCAGATGACGATCATCTCCTGCTTTTCGAACTGGTGGATGCGGTAGATCCCGCGCTCCTCGATGCCGTGCGCGCCCTTCTCTTTGCGGAAGCAGGGCGAATAGCTCGTGAGCGTCAGCGGGAGCTGTTTTTCCTCGAGGGTGGTATTCATGAAGCGGCCGATCATGGAGTGTTCGCTCGTGCCGATGAGATATAAGTCCTCTCCCTCGATCTTATACATCATCCCGTCCATCTCCTCGAAGGACATGACTCCTGAGACGACTTCGGAGCGGATCATAAACGGCGGAATGACGTAGGTGAAGCCCTTGCCGATCATGAAATCGCGGGCATACGTCAAGACGGCGGAGTGCAGGCGGGCGATGTCGCCCGTGAGGTAGTAGAAGCCCTGCCCGCTCGTGCGCCGCGCGCTGTCGATATCGATGCCCTGCAGCTTTTCGAGAATGTCGAGATGATAGGGGACCTCGAAATCATATTCCGTGGGCTCCAAAAACCGCTTGCGCTCGACGTTTTCCGAATCGTCCTTGCCGATGGGCGTATCGTCGGAAATGAAGTTGGGAATGCGCATCATGACGGCCTTGAGTTTTTCCGAAGTCTCGGCGGTCTCCTTTTCGATCTCCGCGAGACGGGCGGCGTTTTCGGCGACCTGCCCCTTGACGGCTTCGGCCTCCGCGTGATTTTTGGCCTTGAGGAGCGCCCCGATCTGTTTGGAGAGGACGTTGCGGGAGGCACGGAGCGCGTCGCCCTCCGTCTGGAGCGAACGGCGCTTTTCGTCGAGGGCGAGCGCCTCATCGACCAAGGGAAGTTTGTGCTGTTGGTATTTTTTGCGGATATTTTCGCGGACGCGTTCGGGGTCGGCGCGAAGAACGGCAATATCGATCATATCGGTTTCTCCCGGTTTTGTTTCCCTTATTATACACCATTTTGCTCCAAAGTGCAACGCTTTGCCCCCGCCAATCTCTTTTACCCGCAAAAAAGTTTTGACTTTCCCGCTCAAAGCGTGGTATAATGGAGAAGTAAAGGATGGGAGGTCCCCATGGATCCAAACGAACAACAACCCGTTGAAGAACAGACGCCGCCGCCCGCGAAGCGGTCGTTTTCCTCGCGCGTGCTCTCGAGCTTTGCCCGACGCCCCGCCGGAAACACCAACAAAAAACTGCTCAAACGGTTCCGCCGCGCCAAGAACATCCCCGCCGCCGAAGACGTGGAGCGCTTCACGCCGCCGCCCGAGGAGGGGCTCTCCGCCGAACAGGTCGAGCTCCGCTTCAACCAGCTCCTCTTCAACGACGTCAATAAAAAATACTCGAAGTCCTATGCCAGCATCTTTTTGGGGAACATCTGCACGTTCTTCAACTTCCTGTGCGTAGTCGTCGCGCTCGCCCTCGTCTATGCGGGCGCGCCCATCTCGCAGTTCCTGTTTGTCGCCATCTTCAGCTTCAACCTCATCATCGGCATCATCCAGGAGATCCTCGCCAAGCGCCAGATCGACAAGCTGGCCGTCCTCATCTCGGCCTCCGCAAAGGTCGTGCGCGGCGGGATCCGGCTCGATATCCCCCTCCGAGAGATCGTGCTCGACGACATCATTCTGCTCGAAGCGGGGCAACAGGTCCCCGCCGACTGCATCCTCTTAAACGGCGTCGTGGAAGTCAACGAATCGCTCCTCACGGGCGAATCGATCCCCGTCAAGAAGCAGATCGGCGAGACGCTCTATGCGGGCTCGTTCGTCTCCAGCGGGAATTGCTGCGTCCGCGCCGATAAGGTCGGCAGCGCCACCTATCTCAATTCCCTCACCTCCAAGGCCAAGAAATACAAGAAGCCGCACTCCGAGATCATGAACTCCATCCGCGTGTTCATTCTCGCCATCGGCTGTTTCATCCCCTTCGTCGCGGCGGCCATGTATTGGGTCAATTGGTTCGCGACGGGCGGCGACATCTCCGAATCCATCATGCTGACGGGCGCGGTCGTCATCGGCATGATCCCCTCGGGTTTGCTGCTCCTCACCTCCCTCGCCATGGCGCTGGGCGTGAGGCGGCTCGCCAAAAAGCACACGCTCGTACAGGACTTCTACTCCCTCGAGATGCTCGCGCGCGTCAACACGCTCTGCCTCGACAAGACGGGCACCATCACCGACGGGCGCATGACGGTCAGCGACTGCATGCTCCTCTCCGGCTTCGACAATTATTCCTTTGAAGACATCATGGGCAGCATGCTCTTCGCCCTCGACGACAACAACCAGACCTCCATCGCCCTCACCGAGCGCTTCGGGCACTCCCGCGCGCTCACGGCGACGGAAATTCTGCCCTTCTCCTCCAAGCGAAAACTCTCGGCCGTGACGTTCGGCGACCTGGGAACCTTCGTCATGGGTGCCCCCGAATTTGTCTTGAAGCCCATGCCCATCAAAGTCGAGAAGATCGTGCGGCAGTATGCGCAGTCGGGGCTTCGGGTGCTCGCCATCGCCCACTCGCCCAATCCCATCTCGGGCGAAAAACTCCCCGCCATCCTCCGTCCCGCCGCCATCATCACGCTGGCAGACAACATCCGCAGCGACGCCGTGGAGACCATCAAGTGGTTCCGCGAAAACGACGTGGACATCCGCATCATCTCGGGCGACAACCCCGTGACGGTGGCCGAAGTGGCCCGCCGCGTGGGCGTGCGCGGCGCCAATAAGTATATCTCGCTCGACGGGCTCACCGACATCGAAGTCGAGAACGTCGCCAACAGCTATACCGTCTTCGGGCGCGTGACGCCCGAGCAGAAGGCCATTCTCGTCAAGGCGCTCAAAAAGAAGGGCAACACCGTCGCCATGACGGGGGACGGCGTCAACGATATCCTCGCGCTCAAAGAGGCCGACTGCGCCATCTCCGTCGCGTCGGGCGCCGAAGCGGCCAGAAACGTCTCCCACCTGGTGCTCACCGACAACAACTTCCTCAATCTCCCCTCCGTCGTCTATGAGGGGCGGCGGGTCATCAACAACATCAAGTCGTGCGCCTCGCTCTATCTCATGAAGACGCTGTTCACGGCCCTGCTCGCCGCGATCTGCTTCATCATCACCATTTCGGGCACGCACATCTCCTACTTCTTCAAGACCAACAACATGCTCCTCTTCGAGGTGCTCGTGGCGGCCTTCCCCTCCTTCGTCATCTCGCTCCAGCCGAACAGTAACCGCGTCAAGGGGAAATTTATCCCCTACGTCATGTCGCGAAGTATTCCGGGCGCCGTGACGCTCGCCTCCTGCATCGTGGCCGTCTACGCCGGCTCCCTGCTGCTCCCCGCCGCCTACGGCTTCTCGGGGATCACGCTCGACGCGCTCTATCTGCTCGCGCTCACGTTCGGCGGGCTCGTCATGCTCTTCCGCATCCTGCAACCCTTCAACCTGCTGCGGGTCGCGGTCTACGCCGTCTCCGTGGGCGTCTCCGTATTGGTGCTCTCTGTCCCCTTCTTCGGCAATATCGTCTTTGACAATTGGAGCGACGTCACCTTCACGTTCACCCAGATCCTGTATATCGCCTGCGTACTGCTCGCGGCCTTCCCGCTCTCGAACGCGCTCGTGAAGCTATGCGATCTCATGAACCCGACCAGCGAAAACAAATAGAGGTATGAAATGATCCTGCCATTGAAGCCCGTTTTCAAACACTATCTCTGGGGCGGAAGGGAGCTCGGCGCCCTCTTCGGCTATCAAGACGGAGACAAGACGATCAGCGAGAGCTGGGAGATCTCCGTCCATCCCGACGGCAAGAGCATGCTGGAAGACCGGACGCTCGCCGATTTTCTCGAGCGGGAACCGCAGGCAGTCTTCCCCAACGGCGGGGCCTTCCCCCTCCTCATCAAATACATCGACGCCGCGCAAAATCTGTCCGTACAGGTGCATCCGTCCGACGAATATGCCCGCCGTGTGGAGAGCGACAACGGCAAGACGGAGATGTGGTACGTCATTCGGGCGGCACAGCATGCGGGCATCTACTGCGGATTCCGCCGCGACACCTCCCGCGAGGAATTTCTCAGTGCCCTTGCGGAGGGACGGACGGAAGAATTGCTCAACTTCATCCCCGTGCAAGCGGGGGATTGCTTCCTCATCAAGGCGGGCACGGTGCACGCGATCTGCGCGGGCTGCGTGATCTGCGAGGTGCAGGAGAGCAGCAACGTCACCTATCGCGTCTACGACTATGACCGCCGCGACGCGAACGGGAACGCGCGTCCCCTTCACATTGCGCGCGCCATGGACGTGATCGACTTCAAGGCCTTCCGGGACGAGACGGGCCGCGGGCCGTCGGTGCAACAGCCGGGCGGAAGCGTCCGCCTTCTGACGGATTGCGGCTATTTCCGCTGCCGCGAGCTCCTGCTCGACGGTCTCTACCGGGAGCGCGCCGTCCGCTCCTTCCTCGCGGTCAACGTGATAGAGGGCGCGGGGCGCATCGGGGATCGCGCATTTGTCGCGGGGAACAGCTTTTTCGTCCCCTGCGGCGAGGAAATGACCCTGTGCGGAAAGGGCAAGGTCATCTTGACGGATGTCCCCGGCGGCGCGCAATAGGGCGCGTTCCATCAAAAATCACGCAAAAAAGGCGGCAAAATTGCCGCCTTTTGCTTTACGGAACACAGGTCCTTTCCCGATCCCCGTCCCTGTTTTACGTGCGGGTCAGATCACGCACTTGCCGCTCAGGAAGGAATCGAACAGCGCCGCCGCGTTGGCGCCCGCCCGCGTGAAGCACGAGATCAGATCGTCCGATGTCGCGATCGCGCCCGTGTACGTCTTCGCGTACCGCTTAAGCGCATTCATGAATTTCTTCTCCCCCACGACTTCGCGCACGCGGTCGAAGAGGATGACGCCCTTGTCGTAGGCGATGTTGCGGTATTCATAGTCCCCCGCATAGGCCGTAAGCGGACGGTTCATGACGGTGTTCGCCTCGCCGTGGACCTGTGAATAGACCGAAAAATACGCCCGATACGAGCTCTCCGACGCGGCAACGCAGTCGGAATAGCCGACGCCGTAGTCCGGATGCGCGCCGAAGAAGAGCGCCGCGGAATACTCCGCAAGGCCTTCATCCTGCCACGCGCACTCAAATTGGTTGCTCCCCACCATGGAATACCACCACTGGTGGGCCGTCTCGTGGGCGACGACGGCGGGCACCTCGCTCTCCTGCAACGACGTCGAGATCATCGACAGCGCGGGATACTCCATGCCGCCGTAGACGAAATCCGTCTCCACGACGGTATAGGCGGGATAGGCGTAGGCGCCGAAGTTCTCGGCGTAATAGGCGAGGCTCTCCTTGGCGACGGCGAGCGTCGCCTCGGGCGTCTTATCCCAGATGTAGTAATAACTGAGCGCGATGTCTCCCAGCTTATCCGTGATCTTTTGAAAGCCCTCCCCCATCGAGAAGGCGACGTCTCTGACCCCCTCGGCAAGGACATGGTATGTCTTCTTTCCGTCATCGGCATTGACGTCGGCAAGTTCGTCGGCGGCAAATCCCGATACGAGCGTATAGGCTTGGGGGACGGTGAGCGTGACGTCGTAATCGGCGAGCCCGTTCACAAAAGGATCGCCGTTGGAGGAATAGACGTATTCGCGGAAGCCGTCGTCCGCGAGGAAGCACAGCACGGGATAGAAATTGGCGAGGTTGACCGCATTCTGCGCGACGCCCAGCCTGTGGTTGATATTCGCGAGCTCGACGTCGAAATCCACGCCGACGGAGACGCTGTCGCCCGGCTCCAACGGGGAGCGGAGGCGGAGCGTCAGGATGTTGTCGTCTTCGCCGCCGACGGAAAAGCTCTCGACGCCCGAGACGCCCTTGATCTCCGTCTCGCCGTAGCTCTTGCCGCCGTAGTAGGCCGCGCGGGAGAAGAGCTCGGAGACGGGCGCATACTTCGCGCCCTCGCGATAGGCGTTGGCCCAGAGCTGGAATTTGAGCTCGGAGAGCGGGACGTTCGACGTGTTGGGGACGACGACCTGCATCTGCGCCGCAAGGGTGCGCGTGGCGGCCGTATACTCCGCCTCGATGGTATATCTGCAGCGCGACGGGGATGGTTTATGACAGGCGGCGAGCCCGAGCGCCGAAACCGCGACGGCGCTCCCCAGCACAAGACAGACGAATTTTCGCATAAAATGACCTCCTCTTGGTAGACAGAGTATTTTATGCCGCCGCCCGCCGCGTTATGCCGGCTATGAGCGCGTTGTGCCGGCTTTACAGCATGAGAAAAATGCTGACGAATTGCAGCGCCGTCCCGAGGAGCACGAAGAGGTGCCATACGGCATGAAAATATTTCACGCGCTTCCCGAGCGCAAAGAAGAGAATGCCGACGGTATAGGCGACGCCGCCGCCGAAGAGGAGCACAAACGAGGCGAGGGATACGACGGGTCTCAGCGGGCCGAGAAAGACGAGCGCCATCCAGCCCATGACGACGTAGAGCGCCATCGAGACGCCCTTGACCGCCCTGTTGTTGAGCGCGACCGCGTTCATCGTGATCCCCGCCGCCGCGAGCAGCCACTGCGCCGAAAAGACGATCCACCCGATCGCCGTATTGTAGAGCGGGATGAGGCAGTAGGGCGTATACGTCCCCGCGATCAGAAGAAAGATGGTGCAGTGGTCGAAGACGCGGAAGACGCCCTTGGCCCGTCCGCTCGGGAGAAAGTGATAGAGCGCGCTCATGGTGTAGAGAATGATGACGCCGAGCGCGAACGCCGAGACGGCAAAGAGCCCGACGGGCCCGTCCGCATAGAGGGCGAGCACGACCCACGCCGCGAGCCCGAATGCGCCGCCGACGATGTGGGAAACGGCGTTGAAGATCTCTTCCCCCTTGGTATAGAATGATTGGAATCCCCTGCGCGGGAGTTCTAAGGCCGTATCCATCGTGGCCACCTCCGTGTGTTGCTGTCCTCAGTATAGCGCTTGCGGCGAGAAAAGGCAACCTACTTCTTCCGCCCGCCGCCCTACCGCTTCGGACGCAAATTCTCCTCTGATTTTTGCCCATTCTACTCCGTTACATGCCTCTCTACTGCAAAAAAATCCCACTCTACGCACAGTAGAGCGGGATTTCAGCCCTTTTTTCGGTCAACGGAAGAGGATGATGCACACGATGATCGCGATCGCGACGACCGCCCCCACCGAATAGGTGATGATGCGGATCTTCTTGATCTTCTCATCGGAGAGCGGCTGATAGCCGCGCGGTTCGAGTTTTTGTTTGCAGTGCGGACACTGCATCATATGGTCGAGCACCGGTTTTTGGCAATGGGGGCAGAGGACGGTGTGCTTTTCGATCTCCCGCTGCCGCTTCAGTTCTTGGTCCTCGTAGACGGTATTTCCACGTTTCATACGAACAGCATACTCCTTTTTTGCGCCGATGTCAAGGGATTTTTTCCCGCGGAACCCGCGCGGAGACGGGCGCTCTCCCCGCCTCCCGCTCCCCATTCTGCGCGAAAAGACGGCTTTCCGCCCCCGCATAGGCAAAACATCCCGCCCGAAAGAGGGAAAAATCCGCCCCGAAACTCTTTACAAATTTCCGATTTTGTAGTATGATAAGACACACCAACGATACGGGGTGACCTATGAAAAAGAAAAAATCCAATTTGCCCGTGCCCGCACAGCCGCAACCGGCGGCACAGGAGCCCGAGCGGCGCGAACCGGCCATGTCCATCTATGAGTATGAACAGAAATACGTCCGCCGCGAAAACGTGCGCGGGATCCGCTTCTCCATCGTTCTGCTCGCGACGATCATCGGCGTCTTCCTCTTCGCCGTCCTCGCCATGCTCGCGCTGCGCGTCTTCGAGATCAACCGCTATGCCGGCTATGCCGTCGCCGCGGTCTGCCTCGTCGTCTATATTCTGGTCTTCGTCGTCCCGCTCGTCAAAATTTTCAAGACGGGCCACTTCGAGACCAATGTCAACGCCTATACGGCGCGCAAGGCCCAGCGGCACAACCAAAAGCTCCGCCACGACGTCGCCGACAAGATGATCGACCTCACCGCCCGCGTCGAAGGCGTGGGTTGGTATGATTCCCGCGTCGTCGGGGAGCTCGCCATCGCGCGCAAGACGGGCGACGAGCAGGGCGTGAAACGCGCCATGACCGAACTCTACAAGGGCTCCGTCAAGCGCACGGCAAAGGGGCTCATCTTCAAGAGTTCCATGAAGTCCGCCGCCTACTCCGCCATCTCCCCCACCGCCCACATCGACGCCGCCCTCGTGGCCGTCGTCAACCTGCAACTCATCAAGGACCTCGTCTTCCTCTACGGGTTCCGCCCCTCCGACGCCAAACTCATGCGCATCTTCGTGAGCGTCATCCGCAATTCCCTGCTCGCCTACGGCGTGGGGAGCGTCCGCATCGGCGGGAGCGTGGTCAAGACGATGGGCGACGCCGTGAAGGGCATCCCCATTTTGGGGAGCGCCATCTCCACGATCATCGATTCCTCGGTGCAGGGGCTCGTCAACGGCGCGCTCACGACCGTCATCGGCTATCAGACCATCCGCTATCTCTTCCGCGAATACCATCTCCAGGACATCCTCGACGGGATCGACCTCGGCGATACGGAGGTCGAGATCGAGGAGGCCTGCGCCGAACTCGAGACCGAGCTCAAGAAGAAAAAGAAGAAGAATCTCGCCGAGGCGAGCTGAATTATCCCGCCCCCAAAGACGGAGCGCCCGCTCCGTCTTTTTTTGCGCAAAAAAATGGGCTGCCGATCGGTTTTCGCGCCTCCGTTTTCGGACATGGTGGCCGCGTTTTTTGTCAAACCGCATTTTGCCATGACCGTCCGGCGGCAGGCGGGCGCCCCGCCGTTCCCCCGCGGCCGCAAAAAATTTTTTCAAACGGCGGGCCCGGGATGTTTGAAAGCGGCCGATTTGCGGTATAATATCCGTGAACAAAGGAAGCGGCAGGCGACGCGCCGCGGCATCTTCCGCCCTGCGCCATTCCCGTAGCCTCCCGCGCGAAATCTGCTATATAAGGAGATATTAAGATGAAACACGAACTTCAGACAAGAAACGACCGCTACGACCTTTTCGACGTATTCGACGACTTTTTCAAACCCATGTTCTTCGATGAGAGAAAGGAACTCAGAACGGACATCAAGGAGACGGCCACCGCCTATGAGCTGGACCTTGAACTTCCCGGCTACGGCAAGGACGAGATCAAGGTCTCCCTCGAACAGGGCTACCTCACCGTGAGCGCGGAAAAGCACGCAAAAGAGGAGGACGGCAAGAAATATCTTCGCCGCGAGATCAGCGAGCGCACGTCGCGGAGCTATTACGTCGGGGCCGAGGTCTCCCGCGACCAGATCAAGGCCAAATACGACAACGGCATTCTGTCGCTCACCGTACCCAAGGAACAGCCCAAGAGAACCGTTTCCGACAACTTCATCGAAATCGAATAACTTCCACGCCAAAATTTCGGAGCGCGGCGGCCCACGGGCCGCCGCGCTTTCGTACATCGGAAATTTTCGCACATCGGAAATTTTTCCGCCCCATGGCACGGAAACTTTACGCCAAACGCTTGCCCCGCCGCCCGTTTCATGGTATAATTCTCTCAAATTCGATGAAACGGAGAGCCTTATGGAAGAAAAAACTACGGAAATCAAGGACTGCGGGCACGTCAACGAGACGATGCGCGTTTTCATCGTGCCCGACGGCGTGACGACGATCGGCAAGGAAGCGTTCCGCTCCTGCTATTCGCTGAAAAAAGTGTATATCCCGCGCAGCGTCGAGACGATCAAAAACGGCGCGTTCGACAAATGCCCCGATGTGGAGATCTACTGCGAAGACGAGCCCAAAGAGGGCTGGGTATACGGCATGCGCAAGGAGACCGTGCGCTACGAGATCGTGACGCCCGAAGACGACGCGTTCAATTTCCATCGCTCGGGCGGCTCGTTCACCTCGACGACCGTGGAGCGTGAAGTGGAATCTTTCCACAACTGGAATCCGCTCGGCCGACCCGTTCATACCCACGTCGACAAACGCGTCATCGAAGAATGGAAATCGTAACGATCCGCCCTATCGGCATAATCGGAGGGGGGCATGTCCGAAAGACATGCCCCCCGTTTGTTGTTTTGCCCAATTTTTTCTCACCCTTGGGGGCGCCTTACACGTTGAAGCAGCTCCCGCCGATGAACTCCCGCAGCAGAGAATTGCACGGGATGATCGAATCGTCTTCGATGAGGCGGAAATATTTGAGGATCTTGATGAGGCGGTTGGCGACGAGATATTGCGGATCGGTCGTCTTGATCGCCGTGAGCGCCTCCATCGCCTGTTTTTTCAGCACGCACAGCTCATACCCCAAACTCGAATTGAAAACGTAGTCCGCGTTCTCCTGGTTGGGATAGATCCAGCGAAATTCGCCGTTGCGCACCGACTGCCACATGTCGATCGTGGTCGCGGCGGGGCAGTTCCGGAACTTCATATCGCGCACGATGCGCCGGATCAGCCGCACGTTCGTCACGGAGAGCGGCGAATGATTGTCGATGTTCAATTGCCCGTGCGGCGCGATGTAGATCTTGAACTTCTGGTGTTTCGGAATGGATTTGGTCAACTTTTCGTTGAGCGCGTGGATCCCCTCGATGATGATGGGGACGTTCTGGTCCACGCGGATCGTCTTGCCGGGCACGCGTTGATCCGTCTTGAAATCGAAGCGCGGAAGCGTCACCTCCTCGCCGTTGATGAGGTCGAAGAGGTCCTTGTTGAACCTTTCGATGTCTAAACAGTCGATATCCTCGAGGTCGAGCTGTCCGATGGGCCTGCCCTGCAATTCGCTGATCTTGCGCTTGTCGAAATAATAGTCGTCCATGGAGATGGTGACGGGGTCGATGCCGCGCGACAAGAGCTCGATGCGGAGCCGGTTGCAGAACGTCGTCTTCCCGCTCGAACTGGGCCCGGCGATCGCGACGAGCCTGACGTTTTCGATCTCCTTTTCGATGGCGTCGCCGAGCTCGGCGAGCTGTCTGTTGTGGTACGCCTCGCACATCTGCACAAATTCCAGCGTCTCCCCCCGCTCGATCGTGCGATTGATGCCCGTGACCGTCTGCACCTTCGCCTTTACGGCCCAATCGTATGCCTTTTGCAGCGTCTTACAATAGGTCGCCTCCTCCTCAAACTCGGGGATGTTGGCGTCGAGGTCGTGGCGTGGATATTGGATGATGAAGCCGGGGCTGTAGGGCGTGATCGTATAGTTGTGGATGCACCCCGTCGAGGGCACCATGTAGTTGTGCAGATAGTTGTAGTACTCCCCGCATTTATAGAGATGCACCGTCTTCTCGGGGCGGTATTGGAGGATGTCAATCTTGTCGTCGAGATGGAACTTCTTATAAATTTCCGTCGCCTCCTCGATGGTCACGGTGACCCGCTCGATGGGGAGGTCCGCTTCGATGATGCGCTGCACCTCCGCGGAGATCGCGTCCACAGCGCGCGACATCACAAAGCTCTTGGTCAGCGACTGGCAGAAGATGGAACGGGAGACGTTGTAGGAAAATCTGATCTTGACGTCGGGATAGATGTTGTAGAACGCCATCGCGACGATATACCGCAGACTCGCGCTATACGCCCTGCCCGCCTCGGCATTGTTCAGGTTCAACAGTTTGATGGTCATGCCGTCGTCCTTTTCGGAAAGGATATAGTTCAGCTCCTTGACCTGCGCGCCGACCTTGCATACCACGAGATTTTTTCTGTCTTTCGGCTCCACGAGCTCCAGGACCCGCGTCCCGCGGTCCAAAGCCAATTGCCGGTTATTAAAATTCACCCTTATCATAATTCACCTCTTTGTTTTCCGGTTTGGCGTTCCATTATACATCAAAATTACTTGATTTGCAAGGGGTTTGGCAAAATTTTCTCCGCGATTTCGGCCGTAAAACGCGCCAAAATCCTTGTTCTGCACCCTTTTGGCGCGCCGATCCGCCCTTGCGGGAGGCGTTCGCGCTTGACCGATCCGCGATTTCGTGCTACAATGGAGCCGTAACAAAAAATTTCTTTTGCGGGAAATTTTTGCCTTTCAAACGTTTCATAAACAGGAGGCAATTTATGAAAAAGATGATTGCGGCGATGGGATTTTTGTTCGCGATCGGCGTTTGCTTCGCCGGCTGCACGCAGCCGAAGCAGTTTGCGATCTCTCTGAAAGCGGGGCTCTTCCAAGGGAGCTCCGAGCTCGATCCCGAACTGACGATCAGCGCGGAATTTTCGGAAATGGATCGGGCGGAATATGTGAAAACCAACGAAAATAAGGTCAAAGACCTCTCCACGATCGATACGAAGTTCTATACGGCATATCACCTCGAGCTTGTTTTCAGCGAGGGGAACGAAAATTACGTCATGACGTTCTCGCAGGCGGCCGCGCAAACCCTGATTACGACAGATACCTATGCATTGCGCAACCTCACGGGCGATCGCTTCGGCCGGAAATCCGACTTGTCCGACGTCGCACTGCAACTCGTCGACCATGACGGGGATCAAACGGCCGACGAATTGCGGCTCGATTATACGCGCAACGGCGCTTCGGACAGCGCGGTCCTCAAATTTGTTGCG
This sequence comes from uncultured Clostridia bacterium, assembly GCA_947627565.1. Classification (GTDB taxonomy): domain Bacteria; phylum Bacillota; class Clostridia; order Christensenellales; family Borkfalkiaceae; genus Gallimonas. The sequence goes on along the minus strand of CANQWO010000027.1, from coordinate 431 downwards.
GCGGGAACGGAGGGTCCCATCCCCCATCATCACTTCCAATATCAATGTAATTTGACATTCGACGAGAATATCCGGTTTAAGGCGAAGGACGACGCATTTTGGGCGGCGACGGCGCTGAATTATTCCGTCTATGCGATCGAGGGGTACAGAGTAGTCATGGATGTCAATGGGGAGCCGTATACGGAGATCGACCCGAGCGGGCTCGACGTCTTGCGCTTTGAATATATTACGGGATATCGGGACGTCGATATCCGATTCCGAGCGGTAGAAATTTGCGAATGAGTTCACGAATTTCTATCATATAGAAACCTTTTATAATAAGGGCATAGAAATTCCGTGGGTGGAGCGCCGCAGTTCTCGCTCAGCAGCCCGGTGGGCTGTGAGCGGCGGCGCGACATGAGCGGTGGCCTCCGCGAAGGGGCCGCAGGCGG
>CANQWO010000026.1 GCA_947627565.1 uncultured Clostridia bacterium | reverse complement strand
GGCACTACCATGCCCGGGGCCATCCCTTCATATCCGTAATTTTGCATCTCTTCGGTCTCTCCTTCAATATGTGAATTTTATACAGATCGTCACCGTTGAATTATTCGTCGTTCCGTATGCGATCTCTATCCGCGTCACATGTGTTTCATCCGTCTCCATCGTCAGCGCAAGGTTATATATCGGCGCGGGAAGATCTTCCCGGATCCCGAACACCGCCTCCGCGTTGCCGTTCCAGACAACAGCTTGCAATGTGCCGTTCTCTACCTCGAAGTCCTGAAAGTATACACTGCTCAAATTCAGCTTGACTTCGAACGCACCCGCGGGCAGCGTCTCCGAGATCGCACGCTCCGTATAGGCGGTTTCGCCGTCTAATCCGTTCAGCGTCCGCTCCGTCCCGCTCACCGCATACGCGCCGTCTTGCTTTTCATAACGCTTCAGGCTTTCATATTGCGTCAGCGCGCCCCGCACGATCTCGATCTCCCGCTCGATCGCCGTCGCCTCGCCGACGCGACCATATTTTTCCGTCACTTTCTCAAGCGGCGTGGGTTCGTGATCCTCGCTACCGGCGCCTTCCGACCGACCCGATGACAGCATGTCGCAGCCGCTGAGCACAAATAGTCCCAATATGATGCTCATCATGATAAATGCAAATTTTTTCATTACAGCATCCCTCCTTTCAGAACGATATACGCGAGCCCGACGAGCGCCGTGAGCGCCGCCGCAACTCCGAACAGCGAGATGATGGGCGCGTCACCCAGCTTCTCCGCCGTTTCGATCGCTTCTCCGATATCCGCCGCGTCGTTCCACCACTGCATCAGCTCTTCATACTCCGCGAGCTCCTCCGATGCGACGCTGAGTTCCTCTTCGTCGAGGGCGGAGATCAGCGCGGAGATCTCTTTGAGCGCTTCGAAATCCTTCGCCTGCACCGTCTCTTTCGTCAGATCGCCCTTCAGCTCTCTCAGCCGCGCAAGCGTCTTTTCCAACCGCTCTGTGTAGCCGTTCTCATTCGTCACCACGACTTCGAACACCGCACTACCCGCAAAGTTCGCATCGTCGATCGTCAACGTCACGCGGTAATTCCCCACTGCCTCCAGTTGCGCGGGATCGATCTTCGCCGTCTCACCAAACGAGATCTTATCCGTGTCCGTGAAGAACGTCACGTCGCCCGTAAGTTCCAATGCTTTCCCTGCGAAACGCATCCACAAGCGGTCGTCGCTGTCCGTCTCGACATCCCCGCCCTTCACGCCGAGGATGAACACCGCGTCGTTCGAAATATCCAGTTTGTCAATCGTGTACGTGCCGCCGCGGCCTTCGAAACTGCCGATAAAGTGCACGTCATAATTTGTATTGCTACGCGCGGCCTTGATCTCATACGTCCCCGCGCCCGAGAGCGCCGGCTCGGTAAGCGTCACGCCGAGCACGCTCTTCTCTTCGCCCGGGGCAAGCGTCGCAGCGTCTACCTGCCACTTCGTGCCGTCAAAGGCGTATTGCTTTTCTTCGCGGTAATCGTATGTCGCCCGTTGGTCCAAGATCTCCACCGTAACTTCCCGCGCTTGGATCGTGTATGTGCCATCGACCCAATCGACGATATAGTTGTGGTTGGTATGGCCGCCCGTGATCGCGTAGCCGATGATTTGCCCGTTGTCATCGATTCTTACATCTGCCGCTATGTCTTGAATCGTGAGCTTGATCATAAGGTCGTCGCCCTCTTCGATCGCGCCGTCTTCTACCGTCCAATCCGTACCTTGCACCGATGTTATAACGGGTTTCTTGCCGTCATAGACCGAGGACTTATTGACGATCGTCACCGTGATCGTCTTCGGCTCCACCGTGTACGTGCCCGCTTCCACCGTGAAGGTGTAGTTCGTCGCACTGCCGCTGCCCGTAATCGGATAAGTGCCCTCTTCCTTGATCGTCCGCGTCTGCAGGGTGATCTTCAATTCCTTCGCGGGATCTTCATTTGCCACAAGCCCCTTGGCCGTATATGTGAGCGGCTTCACGTCATCCCCGTATGTCGAGGTGAGATCATCCGCCTTCACCGTAATCTGCTTTTTGGTGACGCTCAGCTTTGCCGTCTTGTCGAATAGCACCTCGTAGTCCTTGTTGGAAGCCGTGGCGTCCAGCGAATACGTGCCGACATCTTTGTTCCCGTCAACGAGCGTGATGTCGATCCCGAGGTCGTCCTTCTCCCCGTTCTTCGAGCAGAGTTCGTCCTCGTTCAGCTCGTATTTCTCGTCTGCGGGCGTAGGCGTCTCGCCGCTGTATTCATAGCTCTGCGCCTGCAATGTTACTTTGATCTGCTTTCGGGCGATGGTGAACGACGTCTTCACCGTGCCCGTGTAATTGCCGCTGTCGGAGACGACCGTTACCTGCACCGTTCCCGCGCTCACGCGGTCCGCGTCCTCTGCATATGTGAGTTTGTAATCCTCCTCGGCCACGGTGAGAGCGCCCGCCGTTACGGTGAACTCCGGCGTCTGCGCGCTCCCGCTATATGTGTGCGTACTCGTGAGTTGTGCACCGCTGAGCTCCGCCGCTTCAATGACGAAGGCGCCTTTCACGGTCCTGTTGCTCTCGACTTTCAGATCGCTGTCGCCCGCGAACGTCACGGCATAGTTGCTGTTCGTCCATGCACAGACGATATCATACTCGCCCGCGTTTTCGCCCGTAGCCGTGAGCGTGACGTTGAGAACGCCCGGCGTCCCCTCTTCGTGTGCGGCAAGATTTGTGACGCTCCAATCCGTCCCGTTTCTGCTCTGGGCGGACTGCGACTGCTGGTTATACGTCACCGTTTGCTTGTTGACGGTGACCGTGACCGGCCGCGCGTGAATAGTGAACCGGAACGTCACCGTTCCCTTGAAATTCTCCTTCCCTTGCACCGTAAGACTGCCCGCATTTTCGCCCGCTTCGATGTTCCTTCCATATGTGGCGGGGAGCAAGTCTACGTTGGTAAATCCTTCGAGCGCGACGGTATATTCCGGCTGTTGTTGCTCGCCGTTGTAGATGACCATTTCGGGCTCGAGAAGGGTTATCGAAAGCCCTTCTATGGACATGGGTACGATGTCGAACGTCTCCTTCGCCGTTCCCGTGAAGTTCCCCGTGCCCGTGACCGTCACTTCGCCGCCGTCTTCGACCGTCTTGTTGTTGCCGTATGCAACGGTGTAATCCTCGGTGATTTTGAGCATTCCGAACCCTGTGAGCGTGACCGTGACCTCCGGCGTCCACTGCGCTTCCCGGTAGGTGAAGACGCCGCTGAGGCCGCCGATCTCGGCGTTCGCGATGTCCTTCTGCGCGATGACAAAGGCCTCTTCGCCGTCCTCGAATGTCACATCATAGTTGGCGTTCGCGCTCTCGCCTTCGATCTTATAACTGCCCGCATCGGTGCCGCTTCCGGTGAGCGTCACTTTCAGCTCTGTCTGGCTCTCGCCCCACGCGAGCGCGCCCTCCGCAACGCTCCAATTGCTCACCGCGCTTTGCGCGCGCTGTTCAGACGCATTGTAGATAGCCCATGTCTGCGGTAAGATGTTCACCGTGATCTTTTTCGCCTTGATGTGATATGTTCCCGGCGTCACCGTAACGGTGTAGTTTTCCGCCGTCGCCGTGCCGGTGATCGGGTGTTCGCCGACGTTCCTGTTATGATCCCATCTGAGCGAAACGGTGAGGACGCTCCGTTCATCGCCGCTCGCCAGGGCGCCGTCGGGCACCGTGAAGGTGAGCGCGTCGTCTTGCACGAGCGCATCGCCATAGACTTTGTCCTTAACGTCGTCCGCCGAAATGGTGATCTCCTTCGGCGTGATCGTGAGCGTGACCGGCTTGGTGTAATCCTGGTAGCCCGCAAGCGTGACCGTGAGCGTGACCGTGTAGCTGCCTACATTCCTTACGCCGTCGCTTCCGAGCGCGCGTTCGCCCTCCGCATAGGCATACGTCGCCTTCGCGCCTTCGGGGAGATTGGTCGCCATGAGCGTATGCAGTTCGCCGTTATACTCGAACGATTTGCCTTCAAAGACGACGTCCTTGAATTTCGAATCAATGATGCTGAGAACGCCCTCGATGAACGCCGTCACCTTGTAGTTTTGAGGATCATATCCCTGCTCGAAGGCGACTTTGATCGCAAATGTGCGGCCTTTTTCGGCACCCTCTTCATACGCAACGGTCACCTTGATGTGATCTTTCACATCGTTGCTGTCATTGAGCAAGCCCGTGACCGTAAATGCAAGCTGCTTCTCGACGGACTCCTTCGTCGTCCCTTCGGGAAGGTTGAGGTTCGTCGCCCTCACCGTAATGCCCTTCTTTTCTATGACAAACTTCCCGCTGCCATCCGTGAATTTTACATCGTAATTCACGGCCGTCGCCGTACCCGAAATCGGATACGAGTCGGCGTTGAGGCACGCGCCTTCCGCGCTGAGCGTGACGCCGAGGACGCCGTAATCATCCCCTTCCACAAGGCCCGTGACCGTCCAATCTTGGTTATAAATGCTCGTGGGCGACTGCTTTTCGGCACTGTAGGTGACTTTCTGCTCGTTGATCGTGACGGTGATCTCTTTCGCCTTGACCGTATATTTGCCCGCCGTCACCGTAATTGCATAGTTGTCCGCCGTACCCGTGCCGGTGATGAGATATTCCGCATTCACCACATACTTGTCGGCCGTTGCAAGCGTGAGCGTGACATTGAGCACGCTTTCCGGGTCGCCGTATTCGAGCGCGTCATCTGGAACGGTGAATTTCTCTGGTTCGGGCTTCGCATCGCCGTAAGTACCCGTAACATCATCGGCCGTCACCGTGATCTTCTTCTTTTCAACGGTGTACTTGCCCGGATTCACCGTAATTTCATAGTTGTCCGCCGTGCCCGTACCTTCGATCGAATAGTCTTGGCCGACCGCATACCTATCGTTCTCTACCGCTTGCAGCGTGAGCGTGACGGTGAGGACGGCTTGCCGGTCGCCGCCGACAAGCGCGCCATTGGGAACGGTGAATCCCTTGGGTTCGGGCTTCGCGTCGCCGTATATCCCCTTCATATCGTTCGCGGTCACCGTGATCTTCTTCCGTGCGACCGTGAATTGCGCCGCGACATCTTCCCCGCCGTCTTGGAAGTTGGTGCTGCTCGCCTTCACGGTCACGGTGTAGGTGCCCGCGTTCTTGACTTGGCCGTCGTATTTCTCACCGCTGTATGTTACGGTGTACTCGCCCTCTTCGAGCGCGAGTTCGCCCGCCTTCACCGTGAGCGTCACCTTGCCCGTTTGATCGGTCCCGTCATAGGTGAGCGCACCGCTTGTAACCTCGACGGAGCCGATCGTCGCCGGCGCGATGACAAGCGCATTGCCCTTGCCGATGAACTCGGTGACCGTATAGTTGCCGTCCTGCTTATAACCGCATTCTACAGAGTAGGTATTCACGTTCGTCCCCGAGCCCGTGATCGTCACGCCGAGTACGCTCTTGACCTCGTTGTTTACAAGTCCTTCGGCCGTCCACGCGCCGTCCGAATTGACAAACGACTGCGATTCTCTGTTATAGGTGTACTTCTGTTGGTTGACGGTCACGGTGACGGGAGCCTTTTCGATTTCATACTTACATATGATCTCGCCCGTATAATTGCCCGTGCCCGCGAGCGTCACGGTGTACGTCCCCGCGTTCAGCGGCGTGGTCTCTTCACCGTTCTTATAGCTCACCGTATAGTCGGTGTTTTCGGTGAAGTAATTGGTGTAATCGGCAAACGTGATTTGTAACGTCGCTTTCTGCTCGAGACCGTTATATGTGGTGCTCGTCGCGGACATGGTGGCCGCGTTAGTGATGTCCTTCGCCGTAACTTCGTAAATCGCCGCACCATTATTGGTGAAATTCACCTTATAATTTTTCAAGACTTCGGCTTCCGTCGCCGCGGCGGTCACCGTGTACTCCGAACCGACCGGCGACCACTTTCCGGCACTCGTCGTGCGCGTGATTGCGGCCTTGATTTGGGCTTCCTCGTTATGCTTTACGCCTTCGAGCGTGACATCGGGCGTTACGGGGTCTGTGCCGTATACATGGCTCGCCTTTTCAAGCGTAACGCTGAGCTCCGCCTTTGCGATCGAGAAGTTGATCGTGAGCGTGCCTTCGAAGTTGTCGCCCGAGCCCGTGATCGTAACGGAGGCACCCATGTCCGAGGCCTTGACGTTATTATTCCACTTGAGCGTATCGTGCGAAACATCACCTGTAAGCCCGTCTGCCCGCAAAGTCAAGTTAGGCGTCTGCGCTTCCCCGGTGTAGACAAGGCCGCTCAGGCTTTTCTCGATCGCATCCCGATCGAGATTTGCAACATGAAATTTCTTGATCTCGAAATCAAACGTCTTTTCGTCCGTCGGCACGTCGTCGAACCAACCGTTTTCCAGTGTGATGGGGACGGCGCCGAAGTAGCGATTCGCATTTTGCATCGAGCTGCCGCTGTTCAACTGCCCCACCGTGGCTTTGAAATACGAATACGCGCCGGGAGTATCTGCCCCGAACACGTCTCGGTAGAAGAGTTTGAGAACGTCCCCCTGCGTAAACGCCGCGCCCTTATAGGTCTCGGAGAATGCGACCGCGGCGGACTTTATGAGCAATTTATGGTCATGCTCACTGCAACCGAGCTCCGTGCATTGGCGCTCCAATGCTTTGAAATTCTCATCGCCGAGATTCTTCTCCTCCTCGGAAAGTTGCGCCCAATCGAAGGCGCATTTCGTATGGTCCGCCTTCCACGAGCCCTCCATGCCCGTAACGGATTCCGTCGTAACAACGTTATTGAGGTCATGATGATCCTTATCTTTATAGTGCGTATGGTTGCCGTCGGTGGATGTCGTCGTCTCCATTGTGAAGGTGATCCCGGGGAGCGTCCACCCCGTGGCGCCCTCGGCGACGGAAATATACGTCTTGCCCGCCTGGAGCTTGCCCATGGTCCCTTTGCCGTCCGCGCCCTTGTGCGCATCGTCGTAAATCTGCGCTGTGAGCGTATACGAGGTATAGTTACAGCCATACATCGTCGCCGCGCCGTCGAAGAGTTCTTGGGAGAGCGTGACGTTATCCCCCACGGTGATCTTGGCCGTGCCCGTCGTGTCCTTTGTCTGCACGGTGCCAAGGAAGGTGGCGCCGTCCTCGATATTCAACGCGCCATTGACGATGAGGCTCGCATAAGGCTTATAATCGGCACCCGTGAGCTGTTCGCTTGTGGGATACTCGCGCTTTACAAAGTGCGGCCCAAGGAAACTATCATAGACGTGCAAGCCCTTTCCTTCCTTCACATTCAGCTTCGCGTCCGCTTCCACGCGCACCACCGAGCCGGGCATGAGCTTGAAGTTATTCGCAACGTCATAATCGCCCTGCCGCAAGATGAGCTCATAGTTATAGGGGAGCGAGAAATAGACATTTTTGGTGTCGATATTCATCGGGAACTGCATATAGCCCGCCGTTGCGCCGCCCGTGACGGTCATCGTCGTCTTGCCGACGTCCTGCGCGTTGTTGCCGTCGCCCATTGCGGGGCGCTTATGCGTATCGTCGTAGGTTACGGTGACCTTTGCGTCCTTTTTCAACAGGAGGAGCGAGCCGAGTAGGTCATTCTCCGTGGAAATGAAAGGCGTATCGAGCGTTTGGTTGCCAAGCAAGGCAAAGAGGCTCGCATGTCCCCAGAGCGCGCCGCCGTATTCGATGGTATAGCCGAGCTCGCATTGGATATTTACCATGCCATACATCTTGAACGGCGTGACGCCCGCATTGAACAGCGCCTTGGTGTTGGTGCCGCCCGAGAAGTCCAAGATCATGAAGGGCTGGGTGAGCTTACCGCCGCTCTTCACGGTGATGCCGCCCTTGCCCGTCACGAGACCGCGCACGTCGAGATGCCCGCCGCGCTCTACAACGACGCTCCCCTGAATATCCAACACATTATATTTGCCCGAAGTCGCGCCCTGCGCATTTTGGTCGGGGTAATGCTGAATGGCGCCCACGGCCAAAGTGCCCTTGACGGTGAATGTTGTTCCGTCCGCCACGGTGAGCGTGAAATTCTTATATTTTGCAATGAGTTCATCGCTCGACCAAGGCACGCGCGGCGTGGAGTTCGCCTTAATATTATGCTTTGTGTCTTCTGCCACGCCAAAGTGGAAGTCGGCGCCCTTCTCATCAACGGGAAGCACGAGCGAGATGTCCGCGGGAAGCTCCATGCTCTCGGAGATTTTCAGCCCGTCCCGAAGCACAATGAGCGCGTCGCCCGCCTGCGCCTTGTCCGTTCCCTTGTCGTCTCTTCCGTATATCGCCGTTTTCAGATCTTCAAAATATTTCCCGTCGTTGCGAAGATAATATTGCCCCTTCGTGCCGAAAATCGCACGGACAGCATAACTGCTCGTGTAGACGGCCGTGGAATATTCCTTATCGAGCGAGACGAGCTTCCCGTCTGCGGTCACCCAACCGTAGAACTGCCCGCCTTCGTTTTCCGTCGCAGTGAACGTGATACGGCTGCCGATGGGGATTTCTTCGCCGTTTGCAACGTCTTTTTCATTGGAAACCGCCTTGGCGGTGCCGCCCGACGCCGTTTCGCCTTTCGCGTCTACCGCCGCATAGTCGATCTTGGCATTCCCCTTGAGGAAGGCGACATTGCGGATCGCCGCATAGTCGCACTGCTCTGCGGGTCGCCATTGGGTACTGCTCTTATCGTCATTTGCTTTACCGGCGTCTGCGTCGCGGTAATAGCTTACATAGATATCCTTTGTCTCATTCACCGTTACGGGGATGGAGACATGCGCCCAATTCGTTTCGAGGAAGGTATAGGTTTTCTTGTTATCCAAATCTATTTTATCATCATACTTTTTAGTGCCGCTGGTTTCCGGATCCGTATTTGCACCGCACGGCCACTGCATATAATTGTAATTGAAGACGCCATTATTACCTGTTCTGCCGCGTGCAACAATGCTCTGCCATGAACCCGGTTCTTCATTGATCCACCATAATTGGTCCCCCCTTGCATCCTGTACAGGTTGGTCTTTTTTATCCGTGGCATAGGCGATCGCGCTCAACTTATCCGTAATGGAAAACGGCCGTTTATCACTATATAACAGCCAATACGTTCCCTTACGGACTGAAAAATCGAAGTGCAAGAAGCCGTCGCCTTGGCCCGTCAGCGTGAACTTCAAGGTGGAGACGGCAATGCCGTAATAGCCCAAGAGGCCGGAGTTTCCCGCCATGTACGCAATGCCGTTCTCCCCGCTCAGTTCCGCACTGAATTTCCACGGCACATATTCGTCGTTTTCGATAGTGATGCCCTCTGCCCCGTCGACGAGGATATCCTCGATCCCGCCCTTGGATACGACCTCGATCGTAAAGGTAAATTCTTCGGAATCGAGAAATCCCTCCGCGGAGCGGGAGATCGTCACCGTGGTATTGGCAGTGACATTGCTCAGCGTAAAGAAATTCCTGCCTTCATTATCGACGATTTGGATATCCGGTTGTTCCTCGCCGTTGAACTTGATGTGGTAGGTTTCCTCGGTGTTGGGGATGTCATCCATGCTCACGCCGAGGCTGGTTTCCGTGCCGTATTTGATCTCATAGACTCCCCCATTTTTGACAGTTTGCTCTTTCTCTTCCGATCCGTCGACGATTGCGCTCACCTTTACCTGCGGCATGGAGAGTTGCGGGAGCGGTGGAGCTTGTTCCGACATGCGCACCGCAAGATAATGACAGTCCATACCTGTGATTGCTCCGCTCAACGTTGATGGCTCTATCTTCCCCTGTATGCTTGCTCCTGTGTCATCAAAAACAAGAATGCAAAGAGTGGTTTGCGTCAGAGTGCCAACGGGAGTACCATACATGCCATACGCACCGCCATGCGATTCGTCGCGAATTTTTGAAGGGTCGGAGAAAAATCCATCGAATTGAACAGCGACCTGTTGCGAGGGGTCGGCCGACGATTCAACCGTAGGATTGACGGAAACCGTAAAATTGAGCTTTACGCCCTTAGGAACAGGGATATTGCCGGGGTCGGTCGCCTTCCCGTCGATATATACCGTGCCGTATTTCTTTTCATAGTCAAGCTTGATTTCTACAGTTTCACTTTGAATGGTATCGGCGGTATGAAAATTTTCAATTTTGATATAATCTTGTGTGGTGGCCGATGTATTAAATTCATAAACAAAATCAAGCCGATGATAGCCTTCACCGACCACATGAATATATTCTTCTTCGCTTTTGATTTCCCGCGCACTAACGGAAGGAAGCGTTCCGCCATAGTTCGAACTTTCCCCGTCCTTTTGGCCATTCAAATAAGTTATAAAGTTATTAGATTTCCCTGATTTATATTGAGATTTGCAGGACAGGGTAAAATAAACATATTGATCGCCGACAAATTCATAGGAAAGCGTCGCACCTTTTTTCCCAATAGAACTTGAAGAGAGCTTGTAATTCGTACCCTCAGCAACCGTATAAAAACCATCGGGAGTAAACTTCGCTTGGAAATTTTTCTCCACAAAGTGCGCCGTATAATGATCCGAGGCGGCCGGGATCAAATTCAAAGCGTCTTCAAAAGAAACGATTTCGCCCGCCTGATTTTTCCAAAAGGCAAACAGGTGCCCCTCATCTGGCTTTGCGATCAAAGTGATCGGAAGCCCCTGTTCAAACGTTTCGGATAGATGCGAATCCGTTTTGTCTTTGATCGAAACCTCGCCGCCTTCTTGTGCCGTCGCTTCGATTGTGATATCGGGTACGGGCGGTTTTTTCAGACCTTGAATATAAACTCTATCATTTGCAGACGAAAGATTATAAGCAATTTGATGTTTGAAAACAATTTTATCGCCCGCAGATAAATTTGTTAGAAAGACTTCCTCATAATCTGCCATCTTTTCGCCGTGCTTGGCGATGATGGTATTCGTCACGCCATCCTTGGTCAATTCAAGATAAAAACTATTGATTTGTCTCCACGCTGAACTGTATTTATCGAGATTCGTCTTGTATTGAAAAGCCACGTTACCGGGGGAAGTGATATTTACGGTTAAAACCTTAGCTAAACCATTCCCCTCCTTATCGGCGTTATTATACCATGTATTCGTGAGACGGTCGTAATTCCAAGGATGGTTTGCATCATTTTCTATCGTATATTCCGCCGTGTTGCCGTCAAGCACGCCGTCTTCGGCCGCGGCGTTCACCGGTAGCACCTGCACGATCGCCAATGCCAATGTCAAAAACATGAGCGCCGTGAGCAGCGCAAGCGCAATTTTCCTCCATTTCTTGATTTTTCCCATTTTTTCCTCCTTCGATAGAAGAATTTCCTTCTCTGCTTAGAAGAATTTTTATTTCAAACCGTGCTCTCACACGGATTTGATCGCTTTTTGTGCGGCCCTCGGCCACCTTCTCGCTGTCCCCTCGCAGGGGGCCTGCTCTCCCAGCCCCTCCCTCGGGAGCACCCGCTCGCCACCCCCTCCCTCGGGAGGGGGGCAGGGGGGTGGGGCGTTCCAAATGATGTGCGTTAGGCGGAATTGACTTCCGGTCCCCCACCTCAGTCACTTCGTGACAGCTCCTCCCCAAGGAGGCGCTCTTCTCGGTATTCCGCTCTCTTACCCCCTCCCACGGGAGCGTCCGCTCGCCACCCCCTCCCTCGGGAGGGGGAATCAAAGGGGGTGGGGCGTTCTTTCCAATGCCCTCTTTCCATCAGTCCGAAAACCTATACTTTTTCGGACGTGAAACTATTGACAGGAAAAGGCGAAAAGACTATAATGATCGTGTCAAAAATGCGTTGGCAGACTTAAAATTTGGATTCCGAAAATGTATACTTTTACGGACTTTTTTTGAAACTTGTCAAATTTCTCCCAAAAACACTAATTTTTATGAAATTTCACCCGAAAAAGGCCCGCCGCTTCCTCCGAAGCGGCGGGCCTTTCCCCTTATTTTTTGTAATTTTTCTCTCTCGGAGCGCTCCTCTCCGTCTCCGTTCGATTCCCCGAAAATTTCTCAAAAATATCCCGAAAAATCCCGAAAATGTCCCTGTACACAAGAAAAAAGCGCCCACCGCAATCGGGTGGGCGCTCCGGTTATTTCCGATTATTCCTCTTTATGATCGTCGGAAAGTGTGGATTCCTCCTGCGCCTTGCGCTTTGCTTCCATCTTCGCATCGCGCTTCATCTGCTTCTTCATCTCTTTCGTGACAACGCGGGCGGCGTCGATCTTCGCCTGCATCTCCTGCGGTGTGGGCGGTACGAACGCGGCACCCTCGGCATTTTCGGGGATCACGTCGTAGTGCTCGTCACGTTCGAGCATGGTGGCCTCGGTGACGCCGTCGAAGAGGTGGATGTGGCGCGCGTCGAATGCGAGTTCGACCACGGTGCCGAGTTCCACGGTGGCACGCGAAGAAATCTTTGCGACCATCTGCGCGGCGGCATCGACGATGGAGCTCTTCTCGCTCTGATAGTCGACATCGCAATAGATCTGCATTTCGGCGCCGAGTTTTTCGATGACTTCGATCTTGGCCTTGACGACCGTGTCGGGCGAGGTCTCGATGAAGCGCTGGTCCTCGTGGATATCCTCGGGACGGACGCCGAGCGTGACTTCTTTCCCGGTGTTCTTATACTGATCGAGGTTCTTGATCTTGTTGACGACCGTCTCGGGGAGAAGGATCTTGTTCCCGCCGATGAAGTTGACATAGATCTTGCCGTCTTGCTCGGTGATGGTGGACTTCTTGAAGAAGTTCATCTGCGGCGTGCCGATGAAGCCCGCGACGAAGAGGTTGATGGGATAGTCGTAGAGGTTCTGCGGCGTATCGACCTGCTGCATGAAGCCATCCTTCATGACGACGATACGGGTACCCATGGTCATGGCCTCGATCTGGTCGTGGGTGACGTAGATGAACGTCGTTCCGAGGCGGACGTGGAGCTTACTGATCTCGGTACGCATCTGCGCGCGGAGCTTTGCATCCAAGTTGGACAGAGGCTCGTCGAGAAGGAAGACCTTGGGCTTACGGACGATGGTACGGCCGAGCGCAACACGCTGGCGCTGACCACCGGACAGAGCCTTGGGCTTACGGGACAGATAATCGGTGATGCCGAGAATTTCGGCGGCCGCTTTCACGTCGCGGTCGATGACTTCCTTGGGCACCTTGCGGAGCTTGAGACCGAATGCCATGTTGTCGTAGACGGACATGTGCGGATAGAGCGCGTAGTTCTGGAAGACCATGGCGATATCTCTGTCCTTGGGCACGACGTCGTTGACGAGTTTGCCGTCGATATAGAGTTCGCCCGAAGAGATCTCTTCGAGACCCGCGATCATGCGGAGCGTTGTGGACTTGCCGCAGCCGGAGGGGCCGACGAAGACCATAAATTCCTTATCCCTGATCTCGAGGCAGAAATCAAACACTGCCTGGTTGCCGCCGGGATAGATCTTGTTGATGCCTTTGAGTAAAAGACCGGACATAAATTCCTCCCTACCTTGTAAAATTGGATTTTACATTATTTTACACGAAAATCGCGCGAAAAACAATAGAAAAATCGCACGAAGTTCGCGACGACGTTTGTGTAAATTGCACAAAAAGCATTTTTCATGCGAATGCGGCGGACGCAACCTGCGTCCGCCGCACTCGATAGGGGGAAATTATTTCTCGTCCAACACGGGCTCGAGATAATCGGTAGGATCGACGTAATCTTCTCCGAGCATGACCTCGAGATGGAGGTGCGCGCCGGCAAACGCCTCGCTGCCGTAGGCGTCGGCCACCACGCCGAGCTTCTGGCCCATCGTCACCTTGGCGCCCTCTTTGAGGCTCTCGTCGGGTTCGATGAAGCGGTAGATCGTCTTCAAGCCGTCCCCGTGGTCGATGACGACCAGATTGCCGAGTTCTTGGCTCATGCTGATCTCCTCGACGGTGCCGTCCGCCATGCACTTGACTTCCGTGCCCGCGGCGACCGCAAAGTCGACGGCCTTATGGCGGTACCACCAGCCCGTCGTGCCGTTATTATAGATGGACGCGTATTCCACGGCAAACTGCTCATACGAGACGGGCGCCACGAACTTCACGCCCTCGCCGCCGGTGGGGTCGTCGGGTCCCGCGGGGTCGTCGGGATTCGCGGGATCATTGGGATCCTGTTCGCCGGGGCCTGCAGGGTCGTTGGGGTCCTGCTCGCCGGGGCCTGCGGGATCGTTGGGGTCCTGCTCATCGACGGGCGGCTGTTCGACGACGGGTTTGCTGTCCTGCGTCACGAAATAGACGGTGAGTACCACGCCCGCGATGAGAAGCAGCGCGCAGACCGCAAGCAGAATGTAGTAGACCAGCCTCTTTTTGCTCTTGGTATTCTTTTCTTCCATAAAATTTGCCTCCGAAAAATTTGTATGTAGATGATTGACGGCTTCCGCGGGGTTTATACATCAAAATCCACCGAAAATCAACGGCGTGCCGACGGCCGTCTCCGACGGGCCCACTGCGATGTGCAAATTGACGACTTGACCCGCGATGGCCACACCATGTCCGAGGTCAGGCGTATACAAATAGTAATTGACGACTCCCGCGGCCTCCTCGCAAAAGAGCAGCTTCGCGTGAAATTGTTCCTTGAGACGGCCGTAACAGTCGCCCGCATAGCGCGCGCTCTCGCCCTTCACGTCGGGGCGGAAGAGCTTGACGAGGGCGGGGCTGTCGGTTTTTACGATCTCGCCGGACGAGGTGCCGAGATAGAGCTCGTAGCGCGTTCCGCCCGCGAAGACGGGCGCGCTGCGCAGGGCATGCAGAGAGACGGCGGCCGCAAGGCAGAAGATGAGAATCGCCGCAAGTTTGACGGTCCGCACCGCACGCGCCATAAAAAAATCCTCCCGAAATATTCGGAAGGATTATCGCCGCGGCGATGAAGTTTTATACGGGGCGCCGGAAAATTCTCCGCGCAGGAAATTACTCCGCGGCGGAACATTACTCCGTATCGGAAATTACTCCACTTTGGAAATTACTCCCATTTGAGCGGTTCGCCGCCCAAAATATGGATGTGCAGATGGGGCACGGTCTGCCCCGCCGTCTCGCCCTGGTTGACGACAAGGCGGAATCCGTCTCCGAGCCCGAGCGTCGGCGCAAGCGTGCCGATCGTCTTGAGCGCACGCCCCAAAACGGCCTCGCGCGCCGCATTCAATTCGGCCACCGTCTTATAGTGCTCCTTGGGCACGCACAGAAGGTGAACTTTGGCGAGCGGGTTGATGTCCTTGAAGATGACGATCTCCCCGTCCTCATAGACTTTCGCCGAGGGGATCTCCCCCGCGATGATCTTGCAAAAGACGCAGTTTTCCATTATTCCAATCTCCTTTCGATTTGACATTTCATGCCGTCTTGATACAATTCGAGAAGGGTGACCTCGTACATGCCCCCCTCCTCCGCCGTCTCATTGTAGACGCGGATATAGTTTTCGGTGTAGCCGCCGCCGTTTTCAAAGAGCGCCGTATAGCGCCGCCCGATCCGTTTTTCGAGGTAGCGTTTGGCCGCGGCCTCCCCCCGTTCGATGAGGCGCTTGGTCCTCTCCTCCTTGACGGACGCGGGAAGATCGGGCAGTTTCGCCGCCCCTGTGCCCGCGCGCGCCGAGAACGGGAAGACGTGCACGCGCGAAAATCCCGCCTCGTCGATGATGGACAGCGACGCCTCGAAGTCCTCATCCGTCTCCGTCGGGAACCCGGCGATGATGTCCGTCGTAATGGCGGCGTCGGGGAAAACTTCGTAAATTTTTCCGCAAAGCGCGAGGTATTCCTCCCGCGTATAGTGACGGTTCATGGCCCGCAGGACGCGCGTCGAGCCGCTCTGCAGCGAGAGATGGAAGTGCGGCATGACGTTTTGCGCCCGCGCCATCTTTTCGAGAAAGCGCTCCGTCACGACGCCCGCCTCGAGCGAGCCGAGCCGGATGCGGGCGGGCACGTCTTTGAGCGCGAGCAGAAGGTCGCCGAGGTCCGACTCCCCCTCCCGCCACGCCGAGAGGTCGATGCCCGTGAGCACGATCTCCTTGGCGTCGCACGCCTGCGCCTCCCCGAGCACCGAGGCGAGCGGGCGGCAACGGCTCCGTCCGCGCAGATAGGGAATGAGGCAGTAGGAACAGAACCGGTTGCAGCCGTCCTGCACGCGCAAAAAGGCGCGGGTCTTGGTGCGGAGCGGCCGCGGAAGTTCGCAGAAATCGCGCTCCTCCTCCACATCGACGCGGGGCGCGGAACCTTTGAGATCAAGGCCGGGCGGCCCGATCAGTTCGAGGAGCTTCGCCTTTTGCATGGCGCCCGTGACCAGAACGACGCCCTCCTTCTTCGCAAACGCCTCCGCGCTGTGCTGGGCGGCGCAGCCGAAGACGACGACGGGCGCGTCGGGGTTATACTTCCGCATGCGGGCGACGGCCTGCCGCGACTTTTTCTCCGCCTCGGCCGTCACGGCGCAGGTGTTGAGGAGATAGAGATCGGCCGCGGAGAGCGTATCGGTCACCTCGTAGCCGAGCGCACGGAGCCCGCGCATCACCGAGGCGCTCTCCACTTCGTTTTGTTTACAGCCGAGGGTAAAGACGCACGCTTTCATCCGAGTTCTCCCAGCGCATGCGCGGCGACGGCGAGCATGGCGATGGCGGCCGTCTCGGCGCGCAAGATGCGCCTGCCCAGTGTGACGCCGCGATATCCGAGCGACTGCGCAAGCGCCCATTCCTCCTCGGAAAACCCGCCCTCGCTGCCCACGACGAGCGCGCACGGAGCCGCGATCTCAGACATGCCCCCCGCGTCTTTCGTCAAAAACTCACAGGCAAAGAGTTTGGTCGCATAGCCCTTCGCCGCGAGGAGCGCGCCCTCCAACGTCTCGAAGTAGAGCACTTCGGGCGCGCGGGCCCGCAGGCACTGCTTGGCCGCCTCATGCGCCACCCGTCTCAGGCGTTCGAGCTTGTTTTCGTTCCAATATGCCGAGACGTAGCGCGAGGAAAACACGAAAATTCGGCTCGCGCCGAGTTCGGTCGCCTTCTGCACGACGAGCTCCGTCTTATCCCCCTTCAAGAGGCCTACGAGAAGGCAGACCTCGGACATGGGTTCGGTGTTTGCGGTCTGTTCTTTGACGACATGCAGCAACATGCGCCCCTTTTCCAGCTTGGAGACGATGGCGGAATACTCCTTGCCGCTGCCGTCGAGCAGGGTCGCCTCGTCGCCGACGGAAAGGCGCAGAACTTGTTTGGCGTGGCGAAATTCGTCGCCCGAGAGGACGACTTCCTCGCCGATCGTATCCACAAAAAACCGCTTCGGCGTCGACATCATGCCCCCCTGTAGACGAGGGCGAACCAGCCGCCCCGGCCGCGCTCATCGATGAGTCGGAGCCCTGCCGCCTCGAAGGCCGCCTTGACAAGGCCGAGCCGCTCTTCGATGATGCCCGAGAGGATCACCGTGCCGCCGCCGAGAAGGTGCGCGGGAATGGCGGGCGCGAGCATGGTAAGGACCTCCGCCGTGATGTTGGCGAGAATGAGGTCGGCCTTCATCGCGGTATCGTCCACGAGATTGCTCTCGGAGACGGCGACCTGCGCGCCGACGCCGTTTTCGAGAGCATTGTGTTGGGCGCTCGCGACGGCGATGGGGTCGATGTCGGTGAGATAGCAGAGCCCGGCCCCGCACTTGGCGGCCGCGATGCCCAAAATGCCGCTCCCGCAGCCCACGTCCAAGACGACGTCGCCCGCCTTGAGATAGTCCTGCAAGAGCTCGACGCACATCGCCGTCGTCTCGTGTTCGCCCGTGCCGAACGCCATGTTGCTATCGAGCAGGACGACCTTTTCATCGGGCTTTGCGCGGTATTCGATCCACGCGGGCACGACGACGATCCCGCCCAAATGAATGGGTCGGAAGTGCTTCTTCCAGATCTCGATCCAGTCGTCGCCGTCGATCTCCCGCGTGCTCTCCTCCAGCGTGCCGAAGTCGATGGCGCCGCCCGACCGCTCCCGCATGGCATAGAGCTCCCGCATGACCGCGGGCACCTCATCCCGCGCGGAGAGGTCCAGAAAGGCCTTGACGAGGACGTCGGTGCGGGGCGTTTGCAGCGCGTCGTCGAGGTAATCCCAATAGACGCCGCTCTTCCCCGATTGCAGGGCTACGACGTCGGCATAGTCGGAGACGGCCACCCCGCCCTCGGTGTAATTCCACAGGACGTCCGCGACCAACTCGCTCGCTTCGCTTGTGGTGCGGACCGTAAGTTCTAAATATTTCATAGCTCTATTATACTTTGCGGCGCGCCCGTTGTCAACGTTTTCGGCAAAAAGGCGGGCCCGAAACGCGCGATCTCGAGCATCCCCCTTGCAAAACTAAAAAATTTGTGCTATAATGGGGTTATCCCGACAAAAACGCATTGGGAGGAAGTTATGAAACACGACCGCGCGCCCCGCGACGGGTCCGAAACGGGCGGCGCCCCTCAGCCCGGACGCGGGCTAAAACAGCGGATCGACGCCTTCTTCGGCATCACGGCGGCGGGCTCCGACTTCAAGCGGGAAGTCGTCGCCGGCCTCACCACCTTCATGGCCATGGTCTATATCCTCATGGCCAATTCCGAGATGTTCGCAAAAGTCATTCCCGCGGAAAATGCCGCCGCGGCCTACGGCGCAGCCTACCTTGCGACGGCGATCGGCGCCGTTGCGGGGACCATGCTCATGGCGTTTTATGCCAAAATGCCCCTCGTGCAGGCCTCGGGCATGGGCATCAACGCCTTCATCGTCTATACCCTCATCCTCGGCGGGACGGGGCTCTCCTATGCCAACTGCATGGCAATCACGCTCATCAACGGCGTGCTTTTCCTCATTCTTACGCTCACGGGCATCCGCAAAAAGATCTTCGACGCCATTCCCGCGGGCATCCGCCACGCCATCCCCATCGGGCTCGGCCTCTTCATCGCCTTCGTCGGCCTGCAAGACGCGGGCGTCATCACCGACGATCCCTCCACCCTCGTCGCGCTCGTCTCCTTCAATCTCCTCGGGGACAACAGCTATGCCTCCATGATCGGCGCGCTCGTTGCCCTGCTCGGCGTCGTCGCGATCGCCGCCTTCGCGAAGAAGGGCGTGAAGGGCGGCCTCTTCTGGGGGATCCTCGGTTCGACCGCGCTCTACTATGCGCTCACGGGCATCGGCGCGGCCTGCGGCTCCGCCGCGTGCAGGGAATTTTACGCGAGCTTCTCGATTTCCGACCCCTTCTCGGCATTTTCCGCGTGGTGGAAGTATTCTGCGGGCGCGGTCTTCACGCAAGGGTTCGATTTCGGCGCCTATCTCGGCATGGAGGGCAACAATGCCGGCACGCTCATCGTATTGCTGCTCACCTCCGAGCTCTCGCTCTGCATGATCGACATGTTCGATACCATGGGCACGCTCTACGGCGCCTGTACCAAGGGAAATCTGCTCGATGAGAACGGCGTCCCCATCCGCATGGAGCGCATGATGCTGACCGACTCCATGGCGACCTGCGTGGCCGCGGCCGCGGGGACCTCCACCATCATCACCTTCGTGGAGTCCTCCTCGGGCGTCGCCGCGGGCGGCAAAACGGGCCTCACCGCGTTTACGGCGGGCCTACTCTTCCTCGCCGCGATGTTCCTCTCCCCCATCGCGCGGCTCATTCCCGCCCCCGCAACGGCGGGCGCGCTCATCTGGATCGGCGTTCAGATGATGTCCTCCGTCACCAAGATCGACTGGGAGGACCCGGCCGACGCCGTCGTGGCGTTTCTGACCTTTCTCATGATGCTGCTCAGCTACTCCATCGCGAAGGGGATCGGGATCGGCGTCCTCGCCTATCTCCTCGTCATGCTCTTCACGGGCAGAGTGAAAGAGGTGCCCGTCGCCACCTATCTCATCGGCGCGCTCTTCCTCGCGACCTTCCTCCTGACCTGACCTCCCGATAAAGGAACCCCGCAAATTCATACGAATAAGGTCGCGCCGCGGACAATCTGTCCGCGGCGCGATTTTTCTGAAAATCATTCTCCTGCTTCGGACATGGTATGCCCGTTTTTTGTCAACCCCTGCCAAATTCCGAAAATTCTTTTGGCGCTTCGACGACCGTCGTACCGTAATGATACAAAGTCCCATATGCGCCGCTATCCTGTCCGTTGGAAGTGGTCGTGATCATTCCCAACGCAAAGAGTTTTCCGTCCATAAATTTTATGCGATAGGGGATTGTGGTCGTCCGATATTCCGATTCTTCAACGATCGTCAATGCATAATAACCGCCCTCCGCGTGGTATGTCGCCTCCGAAAATTTTCCCTTGAACGAAGTCATGCCCTCCAACCAACTCTTCCTCCTTTGATTGTATTCCTCCAAGGAAGTGCCATACCGAAGCCATCCGCGTTCATCGGAGATATAAACATAATACTCAATCATCGAGTCATATTCTACCCCGTCGCCCACAAACGGCTTGTTCAGATAAATCGTGCTACCGGCCAAAGGTTTTCCGCCCTGCATCCTAATCGATGAAAAACCATCCTTAGAAATAGAGATCGTCGAACTGATACCCTCATCACCTCCCGTCGAACTGATCCACGCCGGGCTCAACATCGTAAGGTTCTCAATTGTCTGCCCCGAAAAGGCCGCATCCCACTCGTCTGCGGTCACAATTTCCGTGGGGATTTTGGAGACATTGGTCGTTTCATCGATTGTCGTAAAGTATCCGCACACCGTGCAGACATTGTTGCGAAGCGTATGCTCCGCTTTCTCGGAGACTGCGCCGTCTCCGCAGGACGCCTCGTGCCAATGATAGGAGTCGTCCTTCGACCACTCCGTTGCAAAGGTGTGGGTGTGTCCAAAACCGCCGATCACCCCGCCCGTTGTGCCTTCTCCCCACTCTGCCGTACATGCGGTAAGGGATGCGCAGACAAAGATGCCCGCCAACGCCACAGCCAAAAGTTCCTTTTTCATAGGTCCTCCATACATAAATTTTATCGCAATTGCAATATTATTATAAATCGAGACCGCAATATTGTCAAGCAAAAAATTGCATGTGTGATAAAATTTTTATTGCAGGGGAACAAAAAATGGCGATAAATGAAATCTTGAAAGCGCTGCGGCTCAAGAGCGGCCTCACCCAAAAGGAGCTGGCCGAAGCGTTGGGGATCGGCCAAGCAACGATCGCATGCTACGAAGGAGGACAGCGGGATCCGCAGGTGGTCAACTTGGTCGCCTATGCCGATTATTTCGATTGTTCGGTGGACTATCTGGTCGGCAGAACGGATGAACGCGGAAATGTGAAGTTCCCGGAAGGGTTGCAGCGTTCCTATTTGAAGGAAGATGAGGCGGGGATGCTCGATAAATACCGCGCCCTGAACAAGAATGCGCGCATGAAGCTCTTGGGGTATCTTGACGCATTGCAGGGATGACTTCCCACGCAGGCGAGGCTTCTTGCGGTTTGGGAATGACATCAAACGGAGGGGGCATGTCTGCGATCGGCCTTTCGATATTTGGTTGAAACAGCTTGATACGATAAAAACGCAACGGGGATCCCGTTGCGTTTTTGATTTTCATTCACGGCACCTTGTTTGCCGCCTTCCCCATTCACAGCCGCACGTTTGCCGTTTTTTCGATCTGTTTCCCCATTCAGAGCTGTTCCGATTCGTGGAAATAGCGCGTGTACATCTTGTGCAGATAGCGGCAAACCTCCTCGTCCGTGGCCGGAGTGCCCTCGAGCACATAGCGGCCGTTGACGCGCCACGGGTTGAGCAGGGAGATGCGGACGGCGTCGACGGGGCACAGAAACGCGCACCCCATGCAGCCCACGCATGCCATGCCGAATTTGGGTCTGCCGTTTTCCATCGTAATGTTGCCGCACGGGCAGCCCGCCGCGCACGCCCCGCAGCCGACGCACTTGGTTTTATCGACATGGAACGTCTTTCCGAGAACGGGCATGGCGGGATGCTCGATGCGGAGCGCAAATGCCGCCGCCCGCCGGATGAGGTTGACCCGCTTGACTTCGCCGCCGAGCGCGTCGACGGCACGGGCGTCGCGCACGATGCGCCTTTCCGCGGCCTGCCACATGCGCGCGGCCATACCGTCCGAATGGCGGAACATGATATTGTAGGGCATGACGTAGATAAATTCGCCCGCGACCAAATAGCCGCGCTTTTTCAAAATGCGCTTGGGCGAAATGCCGGAGGCGTCGTTGAGCTTCGAGGGCTCGCCTTCACTGCGGAGAAGATAGACGGGCACATTCCCGCGGGGGAATTTTTTCAGAAACGCTGTCACCGGTTTGGGCGCGTTGAACGCATGCACGGGATAGCAGAAAAATATGCAATCGAAGCCCTCAGTCTCGGGCATGGGTGCCTTCTTTTTGATGTCATAGAACGACGCAGTGTGCCCGAGCGCGCGCAGTTCTTCCGCCATGCGGAGCGCGACACGGCGCGTGTTGCCCGTCCCCGAGAAGACGCAGAAAAGAACGTTCATCGCGTCTCCTCCGAAAGTTCGCGCACGACCGGCTTCCCCCCATCGAGTTCATAAATACGATTTTCGTCTCTTTCGTGGGAATCGTACCACACCTGCGCCACAAACGGGCTGAATTTCGCAATGCGGTCGAAGTCCCACGGCGCGGGCTGATGGCAGACAGGACACCAATGCCCGCCGCGAAGCACCGTATAGGGGCTCGCTTCGAACGTGTGCCCGTCGTGGCAGCGCCACAGCCGCTTTTCGTAGACGCCCGCATGTTCCGAGAGATATTCCCCGCCGCGGAAGGCCGCCGCGCCGCGAAGATCGTCCACTGTCCACGACGCGGGCGCCTTGCTCTCATCGTAGCCGTGGGAGAGGAGCACGGCGTTCCGCTTGTCACGGAGCGCGTCGTAGTCGCCGAAATCGCCCTTGGCGATGAGCGGATAGTCCTTCCAGTCCCGGGAGCGCGACGTTGCGGCCTCCATCGACCCGAACGTCGCCGTCACGCGCGCCGTATCCCCATTTTTGATCCAACGGAGGGGCGAATTGGGATGGCGGAGCAGCCGCTTGAACAGGAAGAGGTCGATGAGTTTTGCGGGGACGAACCGCCCGAGCGCATAGATCTTGTGATGACGGGCGATCTCCCGCCAATACCCCTTCACGTCGTCGCGCTGATAGGAGAAGAGCGTTTCAAGCGCGTCGCCGTCGTAGAACCACAGGCCGTGGAAGTTTCTCGCCGCGAGCCAATTGGGTTTGAAGAACTTCTCGGCGGATCCCCCGATGATGGCGAATCCGTCGTTGAACGTGTCGTAGCCCGTATCCATGCCCTTGGTCCCCGCGCCGATGTTGTAGATCTGTCTCCAAAATCCGTCTATCTCGCCGCGGGCGTCGCGCTCGAAAATGCGCTTGATGAGATAGCCGCTGTCGCGCGCGCTCACCCATTCGAGGGGGGCGTTCAAGGCGGTGTGGAACATGAGCCCGTCGGAGACGTTCGCCTTCATCATGTCGGGATAGAGCATGGCCGTCTGCCGGAGAACGACCCAGCAGGCGAGGTCCGCGTCGAGACAATACCGCTCGCCGTAGAGCTTGTCCATGGCGTATTGGTCGAAGGGGCTGACGAGGAGCGGATCGCCCACTCTGCCGAAGGGATGCTTTTCGTTGCGGTTGCCGTAGAGCGCGACGGTGGAGATGTGGATATATTTGGGCTGGGGCGAGCAGGCCTTCACGGCGTCGACAATAGCGACGGCGCCCGATTTGTTACATTCCTCGCTCCTTGCGGGGCTCGCGTCGGAGGCGGGCGGGATGACGGCCGCCATGTGGACGACGTAGTCCGTGCCCGCGACGAGTGCGGCGCAAACGGCGGGATCGGCGACCGTCCCGCGGACGATTTGGATCCGCGCGCCGAATTTTTTCGCAAGTTTTTTGGCGAGTTTGTCGTTGCGGCGCTTTTTGGTGAGGAGAATGCGCACAAATTCAACATCGGAGAGCTCCAAGGTCTGCGCTAACGCTTCACGCCCCATCTGTCCGCTCGTACCCGTCATCGCGATTTTCATTGCTGTTCCTCCCGATCCCCGCTCCGCGGGCATTGTTTTCTCAAACAGTATACTGTATTTCGACACCGTTTGTCAAGATTGTAACTCTTTCCCATGACAATTTTGCCGAAAAAATTTGCTCCCTCCCGCGGACTTCCGCTTCAAACGGCGGCCGCCCGCCCTGCGGCCGCATGTTTGGCCGCAGGGCGGGCGGCGCAAACGAGGCGCGGCGGGAAAACCCGCCGCGCCCCCATTCCTTCCGCATGATCAAACGGTAAGATTAATCGAATCGACGAACATTTCGGCCATCTTTTCGGCCGAGCCGGGGCATCCGTCATCCAGCCACGCCATGGAGACGTTGAAGATCATCCCCGCGAAGAGATAGGGTTGGTAAAGGCTTTGGTCGGGATATTCTTCGCGGAATGTCTCGACCAACTTTTTGTTGAGAAAATCAAGATAGAGATATTCCAGATGCGCCCGCCGTATCAATTTGAAGCAATCCTTGTTCTTCTGAAATTTCTCGAAGACGTCGCGCGCGATCTTCAAATAGTCCGCCCTGCAGCGAGGATAATACCGCTGTTCAAACAGAAATTCCCGCGTGTTGTGCGCAAAGTAATATTCGATCACGTCCTCCTTGCGCTTGAAATAGCGGTAAAAGGTCGCCCTGCCCACGCCCGCCTTCTCGGCGATATCCGTGACGCTGATCTTTTCATACTCATGCGCGCTCATCAGCTTAAAAAGCGCCACCACGATATAGTGCCGCGTATATTCCTCGGGCGCATATTCCACGATACAGATCCTCCCGTTTTGTTTCATTTCGGCGGACACTTCGCGGGGAAGTGTTTTTTTGCCCTTTCAGACGCTTGCGTTTGCGCCGATGATATTCTATGATACACTTGTCTTACGGAAAAGTCAACCGAAACGCGCGGCGGCTTGGCGGCCCGTAAGAACACATTTTTCAGGAGATATCACAATGCAAGAAAAAGATTTTGTTACCTATGAGTACAAGACGGTTTCCGTCAAGGCCAAAGACCAAACGAAGGCGATGGACCTCTATGAGGCGTTCGGATGGGAGATCACGGGGACTTCCGCCTCCGCGGTCGAGGGCGTCACACTCTCGCTCAAACGAGACAGGAGGCAAAAACACAGACAGGAGCTCAACAAACTCGAGCGGCAAGCCGAGGAAATGCTCGATACGATCAACGGATTGCAGCGCTCCAAAACGTTGGGCGCGAGCGTCTTCGCCTATCTCTTCGGCGTCGCGGCGGCGCTCGTCCTCGGCGGAGGGATGTGCCTGACGATGTTGATCGAAAACAGCATTCCCGCCCTCATCGGCGGCATTGCGCTCGGCGTCGTCGGTCTGGCGCTGTGCGGCGTCAATTATCTCATTTACTCCAAGCTGGTCGCAAAGAAGACGAAGGAAGTTTTGCCCGTCATCGACGACAGCGAGGAGAAACTCGCAAACATTCTCGAAAAAGGCAACGAACTTCTGCGCGCAGAAATTATCTGATTTACGAAGTTCACGAAGAAGTTCACGAATTTCTATCATATAGAAACCTTTTATAATAAGGGCATAGAAATTCCGTGAGCGGACTGCTCTCGCGCTTTCTTTACTCTTAGCCGCACAAACTTATCGTTTCATCAGACAACAAGCGCGAAGCGCAAATTGAGGGAAAAAACAAAAAGCGTGGTTTTTGTTTTTTCAGAAGATCTTAGTTCACGAAATTCTTCTTATAGAAGCTCCCTGCGGGAGGCATATCAAGGGCAAAGAATTTCCGTGGGTGGAGCGCCGCAATTCTCGCTCAGCAGCCCGGTGGGCTGTGAGCGGCGGCGCGACATGAGCGGTGGCCTCCGCGAAGGGGCCGCAGGTGGTCCCTGCCGCCAAGGCGTCGCTCGGCTTACAGTCAACAAGCGTGCGGTGGCGTGGCAAATTGGGCCGCGCACGGCGGAAGTCAATTCCGCGTAACGCACAGGATTTAGTTCACGAATTTTTCTTTTACGGAAAAATTCCGTGAGCGGACGTCTTGTTTATTTTCATTTGCTCTTAGCCGCACACAGACAACAAGCGCGAAGCGCAAATTGAGGGAAAAAACAAAAAGCGTGGTTTTTGTTTTTTCAGGGAAATAGGAAATCTTTGACCTCATTTCCCATACCCATGTCCGCGGTCATCCCTTTGTGAAGCGCCCCACCCCCCTTACCCCCTCCCGAGGGAGGGGGTAGAAAGAGCGCCTCCTTGGGGAGGAGCTGTCACGAAGTGACTGAGGTGGGGGTCCTTCCCCCTTCACCCGCTTCGCGGGAGCTTCCCCCCTTTGGGGGGACGCCTGCTCCTCGCTGTCCCCGCGTGGGTTCCCTTGGGGAAGCCAAATCCAACAAACAAAAAACAACAGAAAGCGATTGGCTTTCTGTTGTTTTTATCGTTATTTTGCGTAGATCGCGTGTTGCGATCGGAACGGTTGCCGCTTACTTGAGCTCCGCGGTCGCGCCAGCTTCCTTGAGTTTGGCAAGAGCCGCTTCTGCATCCGCCTTCGGGACCTGTTCCTTGATGACGCCGAGGGACTCCACGGCCTTCTTCGCATCGGCAAGGCCGAGGCCGGTGAGTTCGCGGACGACCTTGATGACGCCGATCTTGTTCGCGCCGAAATCCTTGAGCACGACGTCAAATTCCGTCTTCTCCTCTTCCTGGGGAGCGGCTTCCGCAGCGGCGGCGCCTGCACCGGCGACGGCAACGGGAGCGGCGGCGGACACGCCGAACTTCTCCTCAAACGCTTTGATAAGGTCGTTGAGCTCGACCACGGTCATCTTCTCTACTTCTTCGAGAAACTTCTGAACATCCATTTTTGATTACCTCCGAATAAATTAAGATTTTTGGTCTGCGACCGCTTTCAAAGCGTACGCAAGTTTCGCGATGGGCGACTGCAAACAGCCCACCAACATTGCGAGCAATACCTCTCTCGAAGGGATCGCCGCGAGCTTTTTGACGCCTTCCGCATCCACATAGGCGCCGTTGACATA
The DNA here is from genome assembly GCA_947627565.1 of uncultured Clostridia bacterium. GTDB lineage: Bacteria > Bacillota > Clostridia > Christensenellales > Borkfalkiaceae > Gallimonas. The sequence continues at coordinate 1,883 of CANQWO010000026.1, read as the reverse complement.
GGCGCTCTTCGGGACGACCTTGTCCGCGAGCACGGGCGTATCTTTGACCGCCTTCGCAATGATGGAGCATCCGCTCGTCTCATCGGGGCAGAAGACAAACGCCGTCGCGCCGTTCAAGTCGTTGTCGAAATCGGTCACGCCCAGTTCATCGAACGCCTTGCGCACAAGGGTGTTTTTATAGACCTTGTATTCGCATCCCGCGTTTCTGAAGCGATTCCGAAGATCGGTGACTTCCGCAACGGTCAGCCGTTCATAGTGCGTGAGCACAACGGACTTCGCGCCTTGGATCTTTTCCTTGATCTCTTCGACGACAACCTTTTTTGCCTCAAAGTTTGCCGACATGGTTACCTCCTTTTCGGTCTTGCGACCATAGTTTGGGAAAAAATGAGCTCCGCACGCAGACGGTACGGAGCGATTCTTAACGAATTAAGAAGTCAACCTCGACGGGATATTGAGCGGCTCTTGCGAGCGTGCACCCGTTGTCTGCGGTCAAATATGTTCACGAAATTTTTCTCGGAAAAATTTCCGTGAGGTCTGTGCCCTGACGGGCAAATTGTGGCGCGCTTGCGCAAAAGTGTGATTTTGCTTGCGCCATAATTTGTACAGAACCTGTTGTCCACGAAATTTCCTCGGAAAATTTCCGTGAAACTGATTTTATTGTAGCGCGCGGGAAATGTTTTGTCAAGCATTTTCGCGCATGCGGGAGAAAGTTTTCCAAACGCGCTTCGCCATACCGATTTGCCCGCATTTCTTCGGACGAAGCCATTCATCGCGGACATGGGTATGGGCAATGCGGTCTGAAGCCCTTCTTACCCTCTCGTGTAGGCCACTTTCACGCCGGGGCCCATCGTCGAGGACAACGTGACGCTCTTGATATACTGGCCCTTGGCCGCCGCAGGCTTCGCCTTGACGATGGCCTCCATGAGCGCGTTGAAGTTCTCGAGAAGTTTCTCCTGACCGAAGCTCTTCTTGCCGATGGGGCAGTGGATGATGGCCGTCTTGTCGAGACGGTACTCGACTTTACCGGCTTTGACTTCCTGAACGGCCTTCGCGACGTCCATGGTGACCGTGCCCGACTTGGGGTTGGGCATGAGGCCCTTGGGGCCGAGGATACGGCCGATACGGCCGACAACGCCCATCATGTCGGGGGTCGTGATCATGACGTCGAATCCGAACCAGTTCTCCGTCTGGATCTTCTGGATCATCTCCTCCGCGCCGACGAAATCCGCGCCCGCAGCCTGCGCCGCGTCCGCACGCTCGCCCTTTGCGACGACGAGAACGGTCTTCGTCTTGCCCGTTCCGTTGGGAAGGACCAAGACGCCGCGGACCTGCTGGTCTGCCTGTCTCGGGTCGATGCCGAGGCGGATATGAAGCTCCACCGTCTCATCGAACTTCGCTTTCGCGTTCGCGATGACGAGATTCATGGCCTCGCCCGCGTCGTAAACCTTCGATCTGTCGTAGGATTTGAGGCTCTCTGCATATTTCTTGCCGTATTTCATCGTGTTGCCTCCTTACTCCTCGACAGTGATGCCCATCGAACGGGCCGTGCCCTTGATCATGCTCATCGCGCTCTCAAGCGTGGTGCAGTTGAGGTCGGGCAGTTTGGTCTTCGCGATCTCTTCGACTTGCGCCTTGGTGAGTTTGCCGACTTTGACCTTGTTGGGGGTCGCAGAAGCGGTCTCGAGCCCGAGCGCCTTCTTGATGAGGACGGGTGCGGGCGGCGTCTTCAAGACGAACGTGAACGAACGGTCGGCATAGATCGTCATGACGACGGGGATGATCAGTCCCTCCTGCGACGCCGTTCTCGCGTTGAACTCTTTGGTGAAGCCGGGAATGTTGACGCCGTGCGGGCCGAGCGTAGAACCTACGGGGGGACCGGGGGT
>CANQWO010000025.1 GCA_947627565.1 uncultured Clostridia bacterium | reverse complement strand
GGAAAAAATAAAAAACCCAAAGGAGAAGAAAGATGATTGCGATCGGAGACGCTTTGGAAAGCGACACTGATGTCCTTTGGGAAATTCAAAAAGCGGCGTTCTTGCCCATTTATGAACAGTTGCACGACGGGATATTCTATCGTTTGGCGGGAGATTCCCTATGCGGAATGTTCGGCGCGGGAGAGTACTATCTGGTGCGGATCTATATCCGTCCCGACCGTCAGTCCTGCGGGATCGGACGGCAGGCGATCCTTCTCTGCGAAAAGAGTATGACAAGATAATAAAGTATAGACAAGATAATAAATGCAGGCGCGCGTTAATCTTTTGAAGCGAGCATCTGCCTTCTGTATACGGAGGGCGAGATGCCCGTCTTTTTTTTGAAGAGGTTGGAAAAATAAAATTCATCCGTAAAGGAGAGCTTTGCGGCGATCTCCGCAACGGTGAGTTCGTTGTGCACGAGCAGATGCTTGGCGGATTCGATCTTGTTCCTTAAAATATAGGCGTAGGGGGATTCGCCGTAGTATTTTTCAAATTCCCGGTAGACGGAGGATTTGGAGACAAAACACTTTGCGGCGAGCGTCTCCATGTCGAGCTTTTCGAAAACGGAAGAGTCGAGCAGGCTCTTGATCCGCATCGCGAGGGGAGAGACGTTGGAGACGCGGCTCTCGATGAAGGACTTCTCCGAAAGGTCGAGCAGAATATTTTGGATGATGCGCATGGCGGAAAAGCAGATGCGGTTGTTGTTGGGCGTCTCTCTGACAATACGAATGAGTTCGAGCAGTTGTTCTTCGCAGTTCACGCCGTGGAAGAGGGGCGTGTCTTTCAACCCGAGGCATTGCAGATAGTAGTCCATCCAATCGCAGAAGAAGTTGACCCATACGAGGCGGAAGGGATCCTCTTGGGAGGCGCAATAGCTGTTATTGCTCCCTGCGGCGATGAGAAAGGTGTCCCGGGGGCCGAGTTCGTAGCGGGTGCCGTTGTATTCGAGCGTGCCCCGCCCCTGTGTGATGTGGATGAGCGCCCAATGGGCGCTGTTCTTTCTCATGATGTAATATTTCGGGGAGGAGGGCGTGATCCCCGCTTCATAAATGACGAACGGGACATTGCGGTCGGGACAAAATACCAGCGTCCTCTCCTCTTTTTCTCTGCCGCGGACGACGAAGGCATCGCACTTGGTACTCGTTTTCGTAAGCAATGTACGCTCCTCCCTTTTTGACATGATTCTTCATGGATTTGGAACGATATATCATGGAGAATGTTCTTTTCCAATATTATAATATGATCGTAATTAAAAGTCAAGTGTTTGATTAAAACGATTTTTGGACAGAGACGCCGCGTAAAATTTTCCAAAATTGTAACATTTTGTGAACAATTTTTACACGTCGGTTTATTTTTCATAATATGGAAAATCAGCATAAATTTTTAAGGGAGACAAGAAACTACAATGGCTAAAGAAAACACGATCAAGCGATCGCTTCCCGCCTATCCGCTCTTTGTAAAGGACCCGTATTTTTCCTTTTGGGCGAAGACGGAATTTTTGCCGCAGGAGCGCCCGATTTTTTGGACCGGAACGGAAAAACAGCTCTACGGCTTTATAAAAACAGGGGAGAAACTCTACTGTTTTATGGGGAATGCCGAGGGTGTGGAGCAGGCGGAAGAAACCGATCTTGCGGTGACGGCGTTTTCCACAGATTATGCTTTCCGCGCGGGCGGTGCGGAGGTAAAGGTGCGTTTTGTCTCCCCGCTTCCCCCCGACGGCCTTGCGCTGTTGTCCTGTCCCGTCTGCTATATGGAGCTCGAAACAGCGGGGGAGCCCTGCGAGGTGATGCTCGTTTTCGGGCAGGATATTTGCAGTAACCGCAACGCGCCCGTGCGCGGCGGGACGGTCAAGACGGCGAATTTCGAGACGGCTTTCTTCGGGCTCAAGCAGCAGCTTCTCTTTTCCGAGGACAACGACTGCGTGGGCGCGGAGTGGGGATATTGGTATCTTGCGGGAGAGCGGGCGCGCTTTGTCTCGGGCGGAGAACTCAATGCGCTCATCGGCTGGGCGCACGCAAACGGGGAGGAACGCTTCCTCTTCGCCTCGACGTCCGCGAGAAAGGACTTTTTGATGTTCGCCTTCGACGATACCGCGAGCGTGGACTACTTCGGCGACGTCCTCAAAGGATATTATTTGAGCGATCACACCATTTTCGAGGCTCTCGAAGAGACTTACCGCTCCCACGACGAGATCGCAGAGCGGCTTACGCGGTTCGGCGAGGACCTCTCGGCACGCGCGGAAAAATTCGGCGAGGAATACGGGAACATTCTCACGGCCTCGCTCCGCCAGGCGGTGGGGGCGCACAAACTCGTGCGGGACAGGAACGGGAAGGTGCTCTTCCTTTCCAAAGAATGCGGCTCCAACGGCTGTATCGCCACCGTGGACATCAGCTATCCCTCCGCGCCGCTCTTCTTGCTCTATAATCCCGAACTCGTGCGGGGCATGCTCCGTCCCGTGTTTAAGTTCGCGGCGATGCCCGCATGGAAATACGACTTCGCCCCCCACGACGTGGGCACCTATCCGCACTGCTGCGGGCAGGTGTACGGCAGACGCACGGACGGCGACTTTGCCTCTCTTTTCGTCCTCGACGGGAGGGAGACCCACTATCCCATACAGGATCTGCCCGTCTCGGAGGACCTCTTTGACGCGGATCGCATGATGCCCGTGGAGGAGTGCGCGAACATGCTCATTCTTACCGCGGCGTGCCAGAAGGCGGACGGAGACAGGAGCCTTGCGGAGGAAAACCTTTCGACGCTACGTCTCTGGGCGGATTATCTCGTAAAACACGGCCTGCACCCCGAGAGCCAGCTCTGCACGGACGACTTCTCGGGACGGCTCTCCAATAACGTCAATCTCGCCGTAAAGGCGGCGGTGGGGATCGGGAGTTTTGCCCAGATCCTGAACGCGTTCAACGATCCGGATGCGGCTTGGTACCGCGGCAAGGCGGAGGAATATGCGAGCGAGATCATGCGGCTCGCCAAAGAGGGGCCGCTCCCGCTCACCTGGGACGGAGACGGAGCATACAGCCTCAAATACAACTTTGCGTTCGATAAAATTTTGTCCCTCGGGCTCTTCCCGCAGGAACTCTTTGAGCGGGAGGTGGACAGCTATCTCGCATGGGAGAACGACTACGGCATTCCGCTCGACCAACGGGCGGCGTTCACCAAGAGCGATTGGCTCCTGTGGACGGCAAGCCTCACCGAAGTGCCCGAAAAGCGCCGCAGGCTCCTCGGGAGCGTGGATCGGTTCCTCCGCGAGGGGAAAACCCGTCTGCCTTTCAGCGATTGGTACGATTCGATGACGGGTTCCATCTTCGAGTTCCGCAACCGTGCGGTGCAGGGCGGCTGTTTCATTCTTCTGTTGTGAGGACAATATGCAAAAAAACTTTTCTGTTTGGTCAAGCTATTATATCGACCTCTCTCCCAAGGACATGGTGCTCGCGTTCGAAAAGTGCGGCGTGCATTACTCCGAACTCTCCGATGAGCATGGAGAAGCGCTCCTCGGCGGCCCGAAGGGGCCTGAAAAGACGGGTATGGAGTTCGCGGCGTTCGCAAAGGATCACGGGCTGTGTTTCCCGCAGGGGCACCTGTGGCTCGGCATCTCGCTGTGTGAGGGAAAGGACTCCGTCGAAAAGCTCTTAAAGTGGATAGACCTCTTTGAGGCAGTCGGGGCAAAGCGCATGGTATTGCATGCGGACGCGCTCTTTTCCCATCCCGAATACACGCGCAGACAGCGTCTCGACGCCAACCTTCTCCAACTCGAAAAACTCGGGAGCTATCTCAAGGGGAGAGACGTCGTCATCTGTCTTGAAAATCTCATCGAAATCTGTGCGGGCGCGGACGAGCTCATGTATCTCGTGGAAACGCTCAAGAGTCCCAATTTCGGCGTCTGTCTCGACACAGGACACCTCAACCTCACCCTGCGCGACCAAACCGCGTTCATCGGGCGGTGCAAGGGGGCGCTGAAAGCGGTCCACCTCGACGACAACGAGGGGAAGTTCGACCAGCACCTCGTGCCCTACGGCTGCGGAAACGTCGATTTCCCCGCGGTATTCTCCGCTCTCGACGAAGTCGGCTACGACGGTATTTACAATTTCGAGATCCCCGGCGAGAGGAGATGTCCTCTCGAAGTGCGGGCAATGAAGATCGGCTATCTTCGCTCTGTATTCGGTTTTTTGTGCGGAGCGTGATACTTTCCCCCCCCCTTTACTCAAGTGTCTTTCCCGCTTGCGGGAGAGGCACGAGAGGGGAGGTAAATCCGGAACAACGACGTGCAAATCTCAGCAGTACGTCTTGTGAATTGTAGTATGATAGGAGGTTTTTTCTAATGAAAAAGAAGGCAATGTTTGCTTGTCTGACGGCCATCATGATGACGGCTTTGGTCGGGTTCTCCGCTTGCGGCGAAACACCCGACGACGGCGGCAAAAACGAAGGGCACAAGCACACCTATGCGACGACCTGGTCGTTCGACGACACAGACCACTGGCACAAGGCGACTTGTGAACACAAGGATGAGGTATCCGAAAAAGCAAAGCATGTATACGGGAACGACAACAAGTGCGACGTCTGCGGGTATGAAAAGGAAGAACCGAGCACTCCCGGCGACGATAATCCAAAGCCGAGTGCCGATGCGCCCGTCATCGTCCACGTTCCGAGCGGCAAAATGTACGGCACAGCGGGTTCGACCATCAACTACGGCACGCTGAGCGTCATGCTCAACGGCAAATCCTTGAAGGACTACGAGATCAAGGACGAAAAGGATCCCGATGCGGTGATCGACACCAACGCGAGCTCGATCGTCTCCAACGTCTATGGCACGCACACGATCAAAGTGACGGCGAAGAATCCGGACGACGAGACCAAGACGGCCGAAACGAGCTTTGAAGTGAACATTTACAGAAGACTGTTCAATGCCAATGCTTCCTTCAACGGCGCGGGCGAGGAGTGGGGGATCAACTCTCCTTCGGGCGAGCTGTTCGATCCCGATGATCCCGTGGGCACGCAGTATGCGAACTTTATCGGCAGAGACGGCAGCAAGCTGAATAACTACCTCGGCGCGCTCGACCTGCAGCCCTCCAAGTATTACTATGCGGAAGCGGAACTCACCGGCTTTACCGTGGTCGCCCAAAACAACTACATGGGCATGGCGCACGTTGCTTCGCTCCAAAACATCCAAGCCCCCGATTTCGCGACGGCGCGCTTCCTTGTCTCTGCGGTTACCCTCGAAGCGCAATATACGGTTTCTCTCAACGGTTGGCTCGCTCCGGAAGAAGGCCATGCGCATGCGCTCAACGTCTATGCCGACGAAGGCTACAAGGGCGACGGCGCCTGGACGCCCTATCTCAACGATCCGGCAGGCGGAAATGCGATCTTCACCAACTTCACGGGAAATCAGGACAACTGCTACAGTGAGGAAGCTGTCGGCCTCAAGGAGGACGGCTCCCTGAAGACCTTCAAGTATGCCGTGGCGCGCGCTGGAGACCTCTTCTTCTCCTTCGTCAACGACAAACTCGCAGGCGTCTATGCCAACGATTTCTACGCCACGCACGACACCGTTCCCGCCATTTACGGCAGGCTTCACAGCGAACAGGGCAGATCGGATTATACCACCAATCCCAACAGCGCCACGAATATCGACTTCTTCGACGGACAGGAAAAAGTGCTTGAAAAGATCAATGCGCTCGTTGCCGGCAACACGCTCGCCCCGTGGGGCGCGAACTTTGCGGCGGACTGCGTCGGGAGCGACGCCGTCACCCTCGGCGACAAAGCGACGGTCACGGCGGACGGCCTTTCGGGCGGCAGCTTCACCGTCAACTCCATGGATTCGCAGAACAACCGCTCGATCGTACCGATGGCGGCCTTCGCGGGCAGCTATACCCTTGAGTTCGACTATATCCCCAAGACGGTGAGCGACAGCGCGGACGGAGAGTGCGTCATCGATCTCCGCGGTACTTACGGCGCGAATCTCGTCAGATCGCGGATGTCGTGGAACCATAGGGGAGCGGCAGATTGGATCGGCTCTATCGGCAGTGACTTTACGGGCAAAGAGAATGCGCCTTGGAACGGAAGCAATCAGGAAGTCCTTCCCATGCTCGGCGCTGGATTCGCGGAAGGGATCCACGTCAAGCTCACCCGCGAGCTCGATACGGAAGGCAAGAAGACTGTCTATACGATCGTCTACTCCCGCATCGGCGCGACGCCCGCCGACAAGGGGTCGAGCTGGACGGAGACCTACACGGACACCTCCGAAAGCTGGAATGCCGTGCAATTCCCCATCCTCAAGACCATTCAGATGACTGCCGAATGGAAGAACATCTCCTTCAAGGGACATGTAGACAAAGCATAACGAAGAACATACCCATTCATACTTCTTCCTAACGGACTTCCGCTCCTCTCGGCTGAGAGGGGCGGAACGCCCGATTGCTTTGCAAAGAGCAATGAAATTTTCATCATAAGGAAAAAAATAATCCATGAAAAAAATCAAATTTTTGGGGCTCTTTCTCACCGCGGCGCTGCTGTTCTCCTTTGCCGGGTGCGGCGGCACGGGCAATGAAGGCGGCAGACCGAGCGGCACGACTCAGACGGACGAGGGGACCTTCGAACAGGACGGCATAACGGGCAGTTTCTACAATGTCTCATCTCCGGACGGTTCCATCGTTTTGAGAGCGGATCTTCTCGGCGGGAAGGCATATTTCTCCGTTCAGAAGGACAAGAAACAGGTGGTGGAACAGTCCGGGCTCGGCATTGCCGCCGAGGGCAATTCCTTTACCAAAAATCTCTCCTTCCGCGAGAGCAAGCGCGCGTCCAGCGAGGTCTCCTACGACGTCGTGAGCGGAAAAAAGAGCCATGTGGAGACGTCTTACAACGAGCTCACCCTCTCCTTCGACGGAAAATACGATATGACGCTCGAGCTCGTCTTCCGCGCCTATAACGACGGCTACGCCTTCCGCTACTGCTTGAAGCAGGACGGCGGAGAGCTCGTGGCCATCAACGAGGAGACGACAAACTTCACGCTCCCCGAGAACACTTCCAAAGTCTATGTGACGACGACGCCCGACTATGAGACGCGCTTCTGCTACGAGGAACCCTATCTGCGGAAGCGGATCGACAATGTCAACGGCCTCATCTCAGGCATGCCCGTGCTCTATGAGGTCAACGGCGTGTGGTCGATGATCACCGAATCGGAGCTCATCGGAAGCGACTATCGCGGCTCCTTCCTCGAGGGCACCGAGACGGGTTTCAAGATCGAGCCCGCCTATACGCGCACGGATACACTCATGACGGATCTCCCCTTCAACAGTCCGTGGAGAGTGGGCGTCGTGGGCGACCTCGGCACCATGGTGGAGAGCACCCTCGTCGAGGACGTATACGGCGAAACGGAGTATTGGCGCCCCGACAACTACGACGAACTCTCCCCGGAAGAGCAGGCGATCTATACCTACGATTGGGTCGAGACGCCCAAGTCGGGCTTTAGCTGGCTCCAGCTCGGAAGCGGCACGCAGAAACAGTGGGAAGATCAGCGCAAGTACATCAAGAATGCCCACGACCAGGGCTGGGATTGGTTCCTCATCGACGCGGGCTGGGTGCCCGTCGGCCAGACCGAGATGAACAGTTTCCTCAGCCTCATGCAGTATGCGAAGGACCTCGGCGTTCACATGATCTGCTGGGCGCACTCCTATGAGGCGCTCGGTACCCCCGCGCTGCGCGAGACGAACATCAAACAGTGGCGCGAGTGGGGCTTCGAGGGGCTCAAGATCGACTTCTTCGACGGGCTCTATGACACCACGAACTCGCCCGGATACGGCGAATCGCAGTACACGCTCCGTCTCTACGAGGAAATCTACCAAATCACCGCAAAATATCAGATGATCGTCTGCTGCCACGGCGCGAACAAGCCCACGGGCGAGCGCAGGATCTATCCTCACGTCATCTCCCGCGAAGGCATCCGCGGCGGCGAATACAAGAAGAACATCGACATCAAAGACTGCATCACCTTTGTCTATTCCCGCGCGAGCGTGGGGCCCAACGATTGGATCCTCTCCATTAAGCCCTTCGGCAAAAACACCACGGCGGGAAGCCAGCTCGCCATCCACCTCGCCTATGAAACGGGCTATATGATCTATGGCGATTCCCCGGAGAACTACGCGCAGTACGCCGACGCCACCGCCTTTTTGAACGAGATCCCCGTCGTATTCGACGACATCAAGTACTTTTCGGGCGAACCGCAGGCGAGCTGTGTGCTCGGCAGGGAGAAGGACGGCGTTTGGTATGTCTGCGGCATGAGCGTGGACGCGGGCGAAATGGAAGTCGATCTCTCCACCGTCTGCGACCCGAACAAGGAATACGACGTCACAATCCTCAGCGACGGCGAGACCTACCTCGACCTCGTCAAAACCACGAAAACGGTCAAGGGCGACGAAGTTCTCAAGATCGGCGTTCTCAAAAACGGCGGCTTTGTGCTCTCGATCAAAGAAAAATAAGGAGAAGTCCATGAAGAACATCTTAAAAGTTATCTCTCTTACGCTCGCGTGCGGAATGATGTGCCTCTTCACGGCCTGCACGCCCAAAGACACGGGCGGCAACAAGCCGGGCGGCCCGGTCGAAACGCCCGCGATCGCGAACCCCTGGTGGTCCACGACGGGCGAGATGAGCTATGACGCCGACGGAAACCCCGTCTTTGACGACGTCACGATCAGCCTCGCCTCCGTCGTCGCAGGCAACGACATCGTCCCCCTCAAAGCCATCATCGACGAGTTCAACGCCGAATATCGCGGCAGGATCCAGGTGGAGGTGGAATCCATTTCGCAGGACATCTATGAGCAGAGCGTCGGGCAGAGGATCTCCACGGGCGCCAACGCCCCCGATCTTCTTATGTGCCACAACAAGTCGCACAAGAGCTTTGCGGAGAGTAAACTCATCCAGCCCATGGACGAGGCGTATCAAGCGGCGAAGATCGAGTTCAACAAAGGGGACTATGCGGACGGGCTCATCGCGCTCTCGGACCTCGGCTACACGAATACCCAATTCACCGTGCCGATCGACATGCAGAGCCTCGTCATCTACTACAACAAAGATTTGCTCGCCTCGATCGGGAAAGAACTTCCCACGACCCATGCCGAATTGCTTGACGTCTGCGCTGCTTTTGCGGCAAAATACAGTGTGAGCGACGGCTACTATCCCTTCTCCTGCCCCGTGACGGACAACGATTACTTCCCGCGCTATCTCTACATGACGATGTTCGTGCAGAACGGCGGCACGCCCTATAATCTCTCCACGCTCCGCGCAGAGTGGTCGAGCGGCGCCAACTTGCAGGCGTTCCGCGATACCGACAGGGCGGTCAAGGATCTCACGGAGAACAATTATTTCAAGTACGGCGAAAACATTCAGACCGCGGATAACCGCTTCTTCAACAACAAGAGCCTCTTCCTCATCGAGCGGCCGTGGGCTTCGGAGGAATTCTTCCAGGCCTATCTGACGCTCAACAGCGGCGTAACGGACATCAACTCCGTCATCGGCGGCGCCTCCACGGCGGGGTTGTTCGCCATGGACCCGACGCGCGCTACGGCAAACAGCGTGTTCGGCGACAGCCACGGGTTCATTCTGTCCAAGACGGTGAAAAGCATCGAAGTCAAGGCTGCGATCGCCGTCTTCTGCGATTGGTTCACGCACAACGCCACCGCGGGCAAGGAGTGGGGCGAAGGGGGACATATGTCCGCGAGCAAGGTCATCTTAAACAGCGAGGAATACAATTCGAGCGCCTATAATACCACCTTCCTCAACGGCTTCTATTCCACCCCCGACCAATTCATTACGATCGGCAACACCATTCATTATTCCGAGCTCATCGACCGCCTCGCGAACGTCGCGACGCAGTGCCTCATGTCCTCGCAATACATCGACATCATCGTGCAGACGCAGGAGGCGCAATTCAACGATTATATCGACCTCATGGGCTGATCCCGGAGAAAAACATGGAAAAGAAATCGGTATTCGAAACGAGTAAACGTGAAAAGCGGAAGGAGCAAACCAAGAACAGGGCCGTCGTTGCCCTGTTCATGGCGCCCTTCTTTCTCAATTTTACGCTGTTCTTTCTTGTCCCCGTCTTCATGGGGCTCATCCTGTCCTTCTTCCAATACAATCCCTATGACTCGGCAAAGACCGCCTTTGTGGGCTTCGATAACTTCGTCAAGCTGTTCACAAATCCGCTCATCCGCTCCACCTTTTGGCACGGCATGAAGACGACCCTGCTCTTCGACGTGGTGGCGGTCCCGCTCATGCTCCTCATCCCGCTCGGACTTGCCTATCTCGTCTATCTCGAACCGCCGGGATACAAGATCTTCCGCGCCGTCATCTATCTTCCCACGGTCGTCTCCATCTCGATCGTCGGCATCATCTTCGGCGCGATGTTCGACGGTGCGTCGACGGGGCTCATCAACGCCTGGCTCGGCACCGAGATCAAGTGGATGGACGGCACGCTTCGCTGGGTCGTCATCATGCTCGCCTCCATCTGGTGGCAGACGGGCACCAATTTTGTCATTCTGCTTGCGGCGCTCAAAAACGTCCCCAAGCATCTCTATGAGGCGTGCGAGATCGACGGCGGCGGAAGGTGGCACGCCTTCCTCTACGTCACGCTGCCCAACATCAGGGGTTCTCTGGAACTGTGCACGTTCAATACGCTCATCGGATATCTCAGCCTCTACGGACAGCCGACCGTGCTCAATTCCTACCTCAACCAAGGGGAGATCGCCTCGCCCATGATGTTCATCCAGCAGTGGCTCAACGACTTTTCCAAAGCGAACCTCACGGGGCTCGTCACCGCGAGCGCCATTGTGTTCGCCATCGTCGTGATCTTCTTTACCGCCATTGAAAAAATCGTCACCAAAGACAGAAAAGGAGGGAAAGACGTCTATGAACGACGCTTCAATCTTTTTTCTTGAGAAGAAGAAACCGAAAAAGCGCGTAAACGTCTCGAAGATCGTCAGTTTTTTCATTCTTCTCATTGTTTGCGGGCTCTTTGTCTTCCCCTTCGTCTATATGCTCGGGACTTCTCTCAAGACGGAGGAAGATATCATCCTGCACCCGCTCGGGATATTTCCCGCGAAGGGCGGTTGGACGCTCTCCAACTATACGGGGTTTATCATCCGCGACGGCAAGCTCGACAACGTGCCCAAGTGGATGTTCAATTCCTTTGTGACGTGCATCGTCTCCATTGCGGTGACGCTCATCATCTGCACGCTCGTTGCCTATGCCTTTGCCTTCCTCAATTTCAGGGGAAGGAAGATGCTCTTCACGACGCTCATCATGACGATGACGATCCCGAGCGTCATCGGCACCACCGCGCAGTATTCGATGTATGCCAATATCGGCACGCTCACCAAACTTATCGCCAATCCCGTGTATATCTACTTTTGGATCATCATGCCCGGGACGGCGGGCGTTTTCACGGTGTATCTTCTCAAAAACGCGCTCGACGCCATTCCGCCCGAGATCGTGGAATCCGCCCGCTCGGACGGCGCGTCCAATTTGAGGATCTACTTCCGCATCGTGATGCCGCTCATCAAATCGACGCTGCTGCTCATCGGGCTCTTCTGTTTCACGGGTTCGTGGAACTCCCTGCTCTGGCCGCAGCTTCTCCTCAGCGGAACGGGGGAGCAAGGCTATCTCACGATCACCGTCGCGCTCATCGGCTATACCAACCAGGTGGACGGTTGGAGCGCCAAAGCGGTCGCCATGGCGACGTCGGCTTTCTCCATGATCCCCATTCTCATCATCTTTATCTTTACGCAACGGCGCATGATCGAGGGGATGGCAACGACAGGCGTTAAGAGGTAACGAAATGGAAAAATACGAACTTACTCCCGAACAACAACAGATGCTCGAGCGGGCGGACCGCTATTTCGTCTCCCTGCAAAACGTGGAAAAGGTCTACCCGAAGGGCGGAAAGGTCGTGTGCGACTTCAATCTCGACGTCGAGAAGCACGAATTTATCGTCATCGTGGGGCCGTCCGGCTGCGGAAAATCCACGACGCTCCGCATGATCGGCGGGCTCGAGGAGATCTCGGCGGGGAACCTCTTCCTCGACGGAGAGTATTCCAACTTCAAGCCGAGCAAGGACAGAAAAATGGCGATGGTTTTCCAGAGTTATGCTCTCTATCCGCAGATGACCGTCTTTGAAAATATCGCCTTCCCCTTGAAGATCAACGTCTTTCCCGTCGTCAAAAAGGACGAGGCGTGCATTGTGGCGCGGCAGATGACGGAATGTCTGAAGAAGCCCGATGTCACCTCCGCGATCGTGCGGGAGAGCGCCAACACCAAACTGACGGGCGCGAAGCCCGTCGAGTACGTCATGGCGAGGCTGAATGTCGTTCGCGCATGCGCCAAAGAACTTCTCAAATTCGATTGGAACGATCCCGTCGCCGCGGCAAAGAAGATCGCGGAACTTGAGGCGTTCGTCGCCGCGCGCGAAGAGGAATCCCGCGCGCAGGGCCTCGAACTGAGGGAAAACGGCGAGCTTTTCCGCGACGGCGCGCCCGTCATCGTGCGGGAAAAGCTCTCCCGCGACGAGATCGCAGAGCGCGTGTTCCGCGCGGCGCGCATTCTCGACCTCGGTCCCTATCTCGACCGACTTCCGCGAGAGCTCTCGGGCGGGCAGATGCAGCGCGTCGCTCTCGGGCGGGCGATCGTCAAAAATGTCTCTCTCTTCCTCATGGACGAGCCGCTGAGCAATCTCGACGCCAAGCTCCGCCTCACCATGCGCAGTGAGATCGTGAAACTGCACAACAGCATCGGGGCGACGACGATCTATGTCACGCACGATCAGACGGAGGCGATGACGATGGCGTCCCGCGTCGTCGTCATGTCGAAGGGATTCATCCAGCAGATCGATACCCCCGCCAACATCTATAACCATTCGGCGAATCTGTTTGTCGCCCGCTTTATCGGCTCTCCCTCCATCAACCTCTTCGAAGGGGAGTACGACGGCGACTCGATCCGTGTGGGGGACGGCTACCGCATGCAGATGAGCGAGGCGTTTCAAGCCGCCTACCGCGCCTTCTACGCGCGCAAGATCGAGGAGTTCGAGCGATGTCTCGAGGGCTTCGACGACATCGAGCGCCGCCAGAAGTCGATCGAATATATCCACAAGATCGAATCGGCGCTTGCGGACAGCGCGCCGCCCATCGTCGTGCGGAAGAAGAAAGAAAATCTCTTCACGCGGCTCGGAAAGCGCTTTGGCAAAAAACAGCAGACGACGGGCGTGTTGCGGGAGCGGGAGGTCGCCGCCGAAAAGCTCGGCAAACTCAAGGAAGCGCTCGAAGGCAAGTTTACGCTGACCCTCGGGATCCGTCCCGAGAATATCGGCGTCATGCGCGCGGAAGGGGCGCCCGCGGAGGGGAAACTCGTCGCGGAGACGTCGGCCGCCGAACTTTTGGGCGCGGAGTACGACCTGCACTTCGAGCTGTTCGGAAGGAATTTCATCGTCAAGGCGCCCGCGCAGGGGAACTATGCCGTCGGCGACAAGCTGCTCGTCACCCTTTGCGAGGAAAACGTCATCGTCTTTGACCCCGTGACGGGAGACCGGATCAACTGAGTTTTCAAAATTCCTTGACAATTCCGCAAGAGAGGAGTATGCTTAGATTGCCCCGTCTTGCGGGAGGGAGCTCTATGAAACTTTATTTCATCCGCCACGCGGACCCCGATTATGCAAACAACACGCTCACGCCCACGGGTTTTCGCGAGGCGGAGGCGCTCGGCGAATACTACAAAGATTTTTCCTTCGACGAGGCGTATTGCTCCCCCCTGAACCGCGCGAAGCTGACCGCGGACGCCTTTTTCCGCCGTCATCCCGGCAGACACTATGAAGTGAAGGATTGGTTGCGGGAGTTCGATCCCCTCATCCGCGTGCCCTATGCGGAGGGGGAGGTCACTCCGTGGGACTTCCTTCCCGCGGCGTTTGCCGCGGAGGACGCTTTTTTTTCGGGCGAGGGCTACTTCGGGAGCGAATGGCTCAGGAGCGGCCGCGTCGAGGAGCTGTACCGCGAGTCGGCGGACGGGCTCGATGAAATTTTGGAACGGAACGGGTACCGGCGGAAGGGGAGATATTACGAGGCGTTCGCCTCCAACGAGCGGGTCCTGCTTTTTTTCTGCCACTTCGGCAAGATGAGCGTGCTCCTCTCCCACCTTCTCAACATCCCATACGTCCTCTTGGCGCAGCACTTCGAGTGCCAACCCACGGGCGTGACGGTCGCCGTCACCGAGGAGCGAAAAAGGGGGGAGGCGCAATTCCGCTGTCTTCGTTACAGCGACGTCACCCATCTTTTGGTAAATCATCTGCAACCCTCCTTTGCGGGAAGGTTTTGCGAAATTTTCGACAGCACCGACAGACATTAGAGACGAATGATCAAGGAGCAGATATATGGAACGCAAAGAACGGATGGAGCGCTACGCCCATCTTACGGGACAGACTTCATGGGAAGTCTCCTCTTATAAGGGGAAAGAACACACGATCGTCCTCAACGACGGTCCGAGCGGGGTACGCAAGCCCGAGGAAGGGGATACGGGAACGCTCGTCGCGGTGTGTATCCCCACGCCCGCAGCGCTCGCGGCGTCCTTCGACCCCGAAGTGTGCCATGCGGCGGGGGAACTGCTCGCCGCCGACTGCAAGAGCAAGGGGACGCACATTCTGCTCGCCCCCGGCGTCAACATCAAGCGCAGCGCCCTCTGCGGCAGAAACTTCGAATATTTCAGCGAGGATCCCTATCTCGCGGGTCGTCTCGCCGCGTGCTACATCAACGGGCTCGAGGAAAGCGGCGTGGGAAGCTGTATCAAGCACTACGTCGCGAACAACCGCGAATTTGCCCGCACGATCAACAGCAGTGAGATGTCCCTCCGCGCGCTCAACGAGATCTATCTGCGCGTCTTTTCCTATGCGCTCGAAAACAGCCGTCCCACGGCGCTCATGACTTCCTACAACCGCGTCAACGGGGAGTATGTGGGGGAGTCGGAATATCTGCTCAAACAAAAACTGCGCGGAGAGATGGGCTTTGGCGGGCTCGTGATGAGCGATTGGTGCGCCGTCAACGACAAGGCGCGGTCCATCCACGCGGGGCTCGACCTCGAAATGCCCCCTTCGAAGCGCAGCGACGAGACGCTCGACAGGGCGTTCGGGACTGTCTTTACCGAGGAGGACCTCCTCTGCCGCGACGAGGAGTTCTATCAGGCCACCAAGCGGTTCTTCGGGCGGGAGAAGACTCCCTTCGACATGGAGGAGGGCCACAAAAAGGCGGTCTATCTGGCGGAGCGCACGCAAGTTTTGCTCAAAAACGGGGGCGTATTGCCCCTTCGGCGCGGCAAAAAGCTGCTCGTGCTCGGGCGGCTCGCCGAAGAGAACTATTTCGTGGGCGGCGGAAGCGGCTGGGTCAACGCCTACAAAAAGCCCTCCCTCCTCGATGTCCTCA
This sequence comes from uncultured Clostridia bacterium, assembly GCA_947627565.1. GTDB lineage: Bacteria > Bacillota > Clostridia > Christensenellales > Borkfalkiaceae > Gallimonas. Next base: position 13,284 of record CANQWO010000025.1, on the reverse strand, counting down.
AAGCGGCGGGGGAAGACGTCGTCTACCTGCCCTGTTACGACAAAGAGAACCTTCTCGTCACGGAGGAGGCGCTCAGAAAGGCGGCGGAGGAGTGCGACGGGGCGATCCTGCTCGTCGGGCAGACGGAGGGAGACGAATCGGAGGGCTTCGACCGCGTCTCCATATCGCTCGCCGCGCCGCAGGAACAGACGCTCCGGCTTGCGGCAAAATGTTTGCCTTCCTTCGCGACCGTCGTCGTCGCTGGGAGCGTCGTCGCGCTCGGCGAAGTGCTCTCGCTGAGCTCCGCGGTGCTGCTCTCCTATCTCGCGGGCGAGGGCCAGAGCGAGGCGCTCTTCCGTAATCTCTATGGGGAGCACAATCCCGCGGGAAGACTTCCCGAGACGTGGATCAAAAGTCTCGAAGCCAATCCGCTCTACCGCGATTTCGAGCCCGAACACAGAGACGTCTTTCATACCTATTACCGCGAGGATATCTTTGTCGGCTACCGCTACTACGACCGGCATCCCGCGGGCGTGCTCCTTCCCTTCGGCGCGGGCATGAGCTACACGACGTTCGCCTATACGGATTTTGCGGTCGTCGAAGAGGAGGACTGCTTCCGCGTGGAGGCAGATCTCACCAACACGGGAGCGCGGGACGGCGAAGACGTCTTGCTCGTGTTTGCCGCCAAGAAAAATTCGGACGTCTACCGCCCCGAAAAGGAGCTCAAGGGGTTCGGCAAATTCGCGGTGCGGGCGGGCGAGACCAAGCGCGTCTGCGTCACGGTGAAAAAGCGCGATCTCGCCGCCTACTGCGTGGAGACGGACCGCCTCGAAGTGGAGGGGGGCGAATACGACCTCCTCGCCTGCGCGAACTGTGAGAAAATTTATTTCCGCGAGACGGTGAACGTCCCCGGCAGAAAATTCTTGCAGGGGCGCACGGTGCCCGCGCTGAAGGAGCGGGCGGAGAGCGGCATCACCGTCAATTCTCCCATCGGGCTCATCCTCGAGAGCGACGATCTCGACGCCTTTGTGAAGGAGCGGGGGATCGACATGGACGCGGAGGCATTCCGAAAGACCCATGCGTGGATGCGCAACGCGACGCTCCGCGAGCTCATGTATAACTGCGAACTCACGTTTGACCAAATCGTCGACTTTGCGGCATATCTCGACCGGAAGAGACGGTGATCCAATGCGATTGCGAAGGCGGCGCAGACCTCTGCGCCGCCTTTTTCTACGGTTTTCTTGGAGAGGAGGTGAGAAGAGGCGCTTTGTTGCCGCCTTGCGACCATTCCCCACCCCCTTTCGGCCCTGCGGGGATATGTTCACGATTTTCTATCATATAGAAACCTTCTATAATAAGGGCATAGAAATTCCGTGAGCGGATTGCTTTTGCATTTTCATTTGCTCTTAGCCGCACAAACTTATCGTTTCATCGGACAATAAGCGTGCGGTGGCGTGGCAAATTGGGACGCGCACGGCGGAAGTCAATTCCGCCTAACGCACATGATTTAGAACGCCCCACCCCCTTTGATTCCCCCTCCCGAGGGAGAGGGTGAGAAAGCGGGTGCCCCCGGGGGAGGGGGTGAGAAAGCGGAATACCGAGAAGAGCGCCTCCTTGGGGAGGAGCTGTCACGAAGTGACTGAGGTGGGGGACCGGAAGTCAATTCCACCTAACGCACATGATTTGTAACGCCCCACCCCCTGAATCCCCCTCCCGAGGGAGGGGGTGAGAAAGCGGATGCTCCCGAGGGAGGGGGGTGAGAGAGCGGGAAGCCATAGGCGCGAGGGGGTGAGAAAGCGGAATACGGAGAAGAGCGCCTCCTTGGGGAGGAGCTGTCACGAAGTGACTGAGGTGGGGGACCTTCTCGCTGTCCCCCTGCGTCCATGGCGTCCCCCCAAGGGGGGAAGCTCCGCCGTAGGCGGTGAAGGGGGCAACCCCCTTTCGGCCTCATAAATTCGGCCACTTTCCCCCCTTCGGGGAGACAGCAAGAGGGGGGGGATCGCGGACATGCCCCCTGCGTTTTATGTCATGCATCTTCGCTGTTCGGGGGGCAGCGAGGGACAGCGAGGGGCGGCGAATACAAAAAAGACTTCCCGAAGGAAGTCTTTTTTGATTCAGCGATTTGCTATTTCAGCGATTTGCTATTTCAGCGATTTGCTTTTGCTACGTTACGCGTCTTTGCGGGGCAGGAGCGCCACGGGAGCCGCGGAAGTGGTGGCCGCTGCGGGAACGTAGACAACTTCGATTTCCGTAATCTGAATGTTGACAGCAACATTAAACGTTACGGAAGTTCCGCTGGCCGCTTGTTGAACCCCACTTTTAATGCTCTCTGTAAATGAACCGGTCGTCCAGGTGATCTTTACTGCCACAAGATTATAGCCGCTCGCGACTGCGATCGTTAAGGTTGCGCTTTCGCTATAATACAATCTCCAATTGACTACCTCTTTAGTCGTGTAGCACTTTCCGTTGTTGTTCGCGGTTTTGCCTTCGCCCACGCCTGTTGTGACCGTCACTTTATCATCAAGCGTAAATGTGTCATACTTGACTGATCCATCCGTCTTCCATGTATTGGCGGTAGCAACTTCCCCGATGGTCTTCTTTACCGTTACAGCGTTTGCAGGGATTTCGACCTCCTCTACTTCGGCCTTCGTGTACGACGTAAATACCGGATACTTGACGTTGTTCTTATCGGTATCGTCCTTATCGATCTCCTTGGTGCCCTTGTAGTCCTTGAGGTAGCCCTTGATCACAACTTCATCGTCGACCGAAATGGTAGCGGCCGAGGGCTTGGCGGCGGGCTTCTCAACGGCTTCGCCATAGGAAACGGTATAGAGCTGAAGGTCGGTTGCCTTGTTGAGGGTGCCCTTCTCGTCGGCAATATAAACGCTGCTCATGTAGAAATCGTTGCTGCCGCTGGGCGCATAAATCTTACCTGCGTCGGTGACATAGCCCTTCACATAGATTTCAGCGGGCGCATTGCCGGACATATAAAATTCATTGTAGATAAGTTTGCCGAGCGCAAGCACATCCGCAACGCTATAGGGATCTGTCTGCGTGCCCGCATGCTTCGCCGTAGGCGTAGGGCAGAGGGTGATCTTGACATCCTTTTCCTTGTGCGCCTCTTTGACGGTTGCGGTGACGGTGAGGGTGACTTCGGTGTCTGCCGTAGGAAGCGATTTGACGTTGAGCTTGCCGGCGTTCGTCACTTCAACGTTCGTCGAAGTTCCCTTGACTGCCCAAGTGAGGGTCGCAGTGCCCTGCGCCTTGGGAAGATCGAACTCTTTCGCTTCCGCATAGACCGTTCTGCCGATCGAAACGGCGTCAACGGCTTCCTGCGCAAGATCGGCGTCGGACTTCGGAGCCTTTACCCATTCGGTAATTTCGGGATACAGGGTTTGGGCGCTCGTATCGTTGGGATCTTCCTTCGCATAGTAGATGGAAGGCTTATCGTTGTATCTCTCGATGAAAGCCAACACGGTGATGGTGTCGCCCTTGGAGAGGGGATTGCTCTTGTTGCCGGGGTTCTTGAAGTAATCGGTGAACACGATGTATGCGATGCTGACGGCGTTCGCGGTGTCTTCCGCCTCGTCGGCGATCCTGACGGATGCGAGCTCATCGGGATAATTGCCCTTGGCCTCCTGGAAGGAGCCGGGATTGACAACGATACCCTTGATATAAACGCGGGCATTTTTGCCGTCTTTCTGATAGAATCCGCCGTTAGACAGCGTGTCCGCAATGATGAACACATCGGAGATCGTGAAAGGATGCTCGGCGCTGCCGTCGTTTGTAGCTGTTTTCAGCGCAGGGATCGTCTTATCGAAGGAAGCATTGCCCTGTACGCCGTCGATCGTGAAGGCGCCGTTCAGCGTGTAGGTGATATCCACGGTGCCCTGCTTGATGGTGATGGGGACTTCATACGTCGTCGCGTCGCGAGTGCCGATCGTGACATAATCCTCGATCTTGATGCCATCGGTCTTGGCGGTGGCCGTCCACGTGATGTCGCAATACTTGCCATCGCCGACGCGCCATCTGCCCGCGACAGAGTAGCTCTGCGAACCGGTGCTCGTCTCGGCGTACATCATCTTGATCGCGTTTTCGACCGTCCTGACGGTGGCCGCCGTGTCGGAAGGCTTCTCTGTCTTATTGTCTCCGCATGCCGCGAAGCCGAAGCAGAGTATGATCGCCATCATGCATGAGGTAATCATAACGAGCCATCTTTTTTTCATATTTTTTTCTCCTTTTGAAATTTTTTGTCGTGGGAATTGCGGGTCGGGCGCCTTCGCTTATTCGAACGTGAAGCTGCTGAAGGTATAGACCCGAACCTGATACTTGCCTTCGTACTTATCGACGAGGCCCTTGACGGAAATCGTCTTGCCGACATAGACGTCTTCGGTCACAGTCTCACCCGTTCCGGAGTTTTTCAAAACTTCGGTGCGGACGGTGATGACCGTGTTGTCTGCGGCTTTACAGGTGATCGTCACCGCGCCCTTGCTCGCGCCGTCTTGGGTGGTGTAGACGTCCGTCACCTCGAGGTGGGACATCAAAACCAACGTGCTCATGACGGCTTCGCCGTAGTCGATGGTGACCGTTTCATCCTCTTCATCTTCCTTGCCTTCGAAGGTGAGGGTGAGTTTGGTGTTCAGATCCTTGGGCTCGATCTCCTGCGCCGCCGTCTCGTTTCCCTTGCTGATCACGCGGGAATCCGTCTCGGGGTTATAGTTGAACTTGCTCATGGTGACATCGGAGATCTGATAGGTATCGTTGTGGGTGGAAATTTTGCCGACGATCTCGACGTAGTTGCCCACTTCGAGGATGCTGAGGAAGGAAGTTGCCCAGCCGAAGTAGACCTGCATGCCGAAATACAATCCCGTCTCGGGGTCGAAATCCTCGATATAGGAGGAATTGGAGAAGGTCTCGGTGACGACGCCCTGCACGCGGACGGTCTTTTGGTAATAGTCCGCGACGTGGCAGCGGAGCTCCTTGAGCGTCATCGAAATGGCGGAGCCTTCGTAGAAGTTTTCATCCACGGTACCTGCGGGGGAATAGAGGTGCAGTTTGAGCGCCTTTGCCTGATTGAGCGCCTTCATGCAGATGTCGCCGTAGCGGCTCGTAGCAGTGGAGGAGGGAAGGGCATAGCCGTTCTGCAAGATCTCGAGGTTGAGGTTCCTGTATTCGCTCCCGCCCTTCGGCTTATACCAAACCCACAGGAGGATGCGGTTGCTCGTGGTGGAGTCGTAATTCCAATTTCCGTCGTTGGATTCCACGATGATGGATTCCGCGCTCTCGAGCTTGGACTGCGTGAAATTGGAGGCCGTCTTGCCCCACTTTTCGATCTGCGCCGTCGATTCGGGCGTATCGACCGCCATGTACCGCGCCTTGATGTACCCTTCCGAACGATCGAACTCATGACCCGTGTAATCGGGAAGGGGATCGAAGTGGGTGGTATCTCCGTCGACATACTGCCGGACGGTGACCTCCTGCTTCTTGGTCTCGCTCGTGAGGTTGAGCGTGAGCTGCGGGACATAGTCAACGGCTTCGATCGGCGGGTCGTCGTCCTTGTTGTTGTCCGGCTTCTTCTCGTCGCCTTTGCAGGCAACGAGAAGCATGCTCAGACTGAGCAGGACGGCGCAAGCGAGCGATGCAATGATTTTCAAACGCTTTTTCATGTTCCTGATCATTAAAACTCAGTTCCCAATGGGAATTAGCTATAGTATTCGCATTCGTCGATGGCATCCTTGAACGCCTGGTCGAGCGTCTTGGTGCCGCCGAACACTGCCTGCATGAGGGCGCCGACTTCGTCGCGAGCCTTGGAGGAGCCGACGAATGCGGGGGAGGTGTAGTAGGAATTTTCCTGCTCGAGGGCGACCTTCACGGAGAGAGCCGCAAGGTGATCGCCGCCGTCCGCGCTATCCAATTCGGCCGCATAGGTCTCGTTCGTTCTTATCACGCTCTCTTTGAGCACGGGGATGTAACCCGAGGAGATCGCAAACTCAGCCTGGAAGGCGATATCCGTCGTGAGGAACTTGAGGAGAAGCCAGCTTGCAAGGACTTTCTGAGGATCGTCGCTCTTGAAGATGCAGACGGAGGGACCCTGCGAAATGGCCTTGGGATTGTTGACGTTGACCTGCGGGATCGGCACGATGCCGACTTCGAAGGGGCGCTTCTTGGTTTCGTTATCGATGGCGGGGAGCTGGTGGCTGGCGCCTGCGGAGGAACCGATGCACATCAACGTCTTTTCGTCATTGGCTCCGGTCGCGGTGAACAGAGCGGAGGTGTAGGAACCGCCGTAGAGCGCTCTCGTCTGGAAGTAGTCCTTGTTGTACCACTCGGCAAACCGCTGCACGAACGCCTTGTTCGTGTCGTTATTGAAGAGGTAGTGCTCGCCTTCGGCGGAAGTATACGGAGAACCGTATTGCTCGCACATCGTGATGAACCAGTTGTCTTCGGAGTCGTAACCGAATCCATAGGTCTGCGGCTTGCCTGAGCCGTTGTATTTCTCGTCGATCTTCTCGCAGAGATCTTCCATCTCATCCCAAGTCGTGGGAGCTTTCCAACCGTTCTTATCGAACTCGGTCTTGTTGTAATACAGGACTTCTGTGGACTTGGAGAAGGGGAGGGTGTACATCTTGGAGCCGTCGCCGAAGCCGTAGCCTTCCTGCCAATAGCCGGGGATGAAGCTGTCTTTCTGTTCCTGCGTCATGGCGAGAGGGACTTCCGTTCCGTCTGCCTGCGTGACCTTGTAGTTCTCGTAGGCGCCGCCGGGAAGGAAATCGTCCAAGGTCTGCACCGCGTTGCCGACGTTGTACATTGCGACGTGGTCGGGATAGCAGTAAGCGAGGTTGGGCTGGTTGCCCGCCGTGAGTTCCTTCTGGATACGGTCTCTGACTTCGGGGTAGCCGCCGACTTGCTCATGCTCGACCGTGATGTTCGGATAGAGCACGTTGAACCGGCCGATGGCGTCCGTGAGGATCGCTTGCAAGCTACGGCCCGCCGAGGTAGCCGACGATCCCATCGTGTGGTAAAACTTGATGGTGACCGGGGTTTCGGTATCGAACCCGCCTTCGGGCATTACGAAGTCGGGCTTGGCTTTGTTACCGCAGGCCGTGAGGCCGATTGACAGCGTGCAAGCCATGAAACCCGCAAGCAATACTGCACCGATTTGTTTCTTCATACAGTTCTCCTTTATTTTAATTATTTTTTTGTCTGATTATGAGGGGCATCAGCCCTTGATCCCGCTGCGGGAGACGCCGCGCATGATGTATTTGCGGAAGAAGATGAACACGAGCAGAAGGGGGATCGTGACGATCACGACCGCCGCCATCTGTGCGGGATAGTTGATCATGTTCGTCGCCAGATCCACGAAGGCCGTGCCGCGCAAGCCGACGGTAACGAGTTTATGCGCCGAGTCGTTTGCGACAAGGAGCGGCCAGATGTAGCTGTTCCATGCGCCCATCATCTTCAAAATGGTGATGGAGATGAGCGTCGGCGCCGAGAGCGGCACCATGACGCGCCACAGATACTTGAAATCGCTCGTTCCGTCTACCTTCGCCGCAAGATACAGCTCATTGGGAATTTGCATGAAATTCTGGCGCAGCAGGTAGATGTAGAACACGCTGACAAGGAAGGGCACGATGAGCACGGTGAAGGTATTGAGCCAACCGAATGCCGAAACCGTGATGTAGTTGGTGATGGTGAAGAGTTCGCCGGGGATCATCATCGTCGCGAGCAGGGCGCCGAACATCAGATTCTTGCCCTTGAACTCGAGCCGCGCAAACGCAAACGCCGAGATGATCGTCACAACGAGGGACAGGAGCGTCGACACGACGCCGACGATCACCGTGTTGAGGAAGAGGCGGCCGAGGTTGAGTTCGCCCGTGAATGCGGTGACGTAGTTGTCCCAGCAGAATTGGCGGGGCCAAAGCGTCGGGATCGTCTCGTTGTATTCGGTGAGCGTCTTGAGCGATGAGATCAACATCCAATAGAACGGGAACAGAATGCTGATTGCGAGGATCGTCAAAAAGGTGTACAGACCGACTTGCACGAGGATCTTGACCACCCGCTGTTTGACGGAAACGGACTTGATGTCCTTCTCCTTCATCGTCTTGATGGGGGCGGGCTGAGGCGTGGGTGCGGAGGGAATCGTCGTTTCAGGAGTGTTTTCTTTTTCCATTTTCATTTCCTCCATTAGTAGTGGACCTTCTTCTTGCTGACGTACAGGTTGATCATCGTCACCACTAAGATGATCGCGAAGAGAATGAGCGCCGCCGCACTTGCACGGCCCTGGTTCTCCTGAATATTGTCGTAAATGAAGCCGACCATCGTATTCAGGCTGCCCTTGTTGCCGACGGGGCCCATCGTATCGCCGAATATACCGACGATGCTCGAGTATTCCTTGAATCCGCCGATAAAGCCCGTGATGACGACGTATGCGATCATCGGGGAGAGGAGCGGAACGGTGATGCGCCAGAAGATGCGCCAACGGGATGCCCCGTCTACCTTCGCGGCGTCGTAATACTGCTTATTCACGCCCTGCAGGCCGCCCAAAAGGACCAAAATTTTGAAGGGCAGCGCGTTCCATATGATATAGATGGCAAGCACGGTGATGTTTGCCCAATAGTTGGAACCGACGTTGACCCAGTTCACGCGCGTTCCGCCGAGCGCCTCGATGATGGAATTGATGATCCCGAGCGAGACGGGATTGTTGATGTTTCCGATCATTTGGAACATCGTCATGAATACCATACCGATCGCGATCGAATTGGTGACGTAGGGCAGGAAGAAGATCGTCTGGAATGCTCTGCGCAGGAACTTGATGGAGTTGAGCGCGACCGCGACCAAGAGGGCCAGCATCGTGGAGACAGGCACCGTGATGATGGTGAGGAGCATCGTGTTGCCGAGGCAGGTCAGGAATTTGTTGTAATGTACAACGGAGACGAAGTTGTCGAATCCGAACTCGAAGCTCATGCCGCCGAGTTCTTTCATGCTGTCGTAATTCTTGAGAAGCGCCATACGGATGGTGTTGAAGATGGGCCAAACCGTAAAGATCAGAAGAATGACGATCGCGGGAAGAAGATACAGCCACGCCTTATAGCGGTTGAAGATCGCTTTGCGGCGGATCTTTTTCTGTTCATCCGTAAGGACGGGCTTTTCGGTTTTCTCTTTCGTCATAGCTCACTCCTCACTCGGTTGATTTTCTTGGGGCTCCTCCGCAGGCTTGTCCTCCGTGGATCCCACAGGCTTTTCGTTGGACTTTTTCTTGGGAAGAAGGCCCTTCACTTTTGCGAGAAATCCCTTCTTCTGCTCGACATGGGTATCTTGTTTTACTTTATCGTCCGCTTCGCGGGGGAGGGGACCCGTATGCGTCGTATACGCCTGTCCCTCGGCCTGCATCTCGGCGACCATCTTCTCATGCATCGCGATCTGTCCGCCGAAGTGGACGCGCAGTTCGGTCTCCTTGTTGAAGATGAAGACTTTGTGCTCCTTCAGCTTGAAGCGGACGGTATCGCCCGCGATGTTGCGGATCTCATCGGACGAAATGATGGACCGCACGATGGGCGATATGGCATTGGGATTGGTGGAGACGACCGAAATGTCTCTGCCCATGACGTCGATGCCCGATACCTTGCAGGAAAGCCCGCCCTCCGCGTCGAGGAGGAAGCCTTCGGGACGGATGCCGACGTAGACCTCCTGGTCTTCCACGCCGCCGACATCGAGCACCTTCTCATCGCCGATGTACAGGTATCCGTTCTCCACCTTGCCGGTAAAGACGTTGATGGGGGGCGTCCCGAGGAACTTGGCAACGAAGAGGTTCGCAGGGTCGTCATACACCCACTGCGGCTTGCCCGTCTGCATGATGACGCCGAGCTTCATGACGACGATATAGTCGGAAATGGACATCGCCTCTTCTTGGTCGTGGGTGACGAAGATGGTCGTGATCCCCGTATCTCTCTGGATCCTGCGGATCTCTTCACGGGTCTGCAACCGAAGACGGGCGTCAAGATTAGAAAGAGGCTCATCCAAGAGGAGGACGCGGGGCATCTTGACGAGCGCGCGGGCGATTGCGACGCGCTGCTGTTGTCCGCCCGAGAGCTCGGAGGGTTTGCGGTTCATGTATTCGTCGATCTGCACAAGTTTGGCGACTTCGTCCGCGCGCCGGAGCATCTCCTCCTTGGAGAGCCTGTTTTCACCTTTTAAGTTCTGCAAGGGAAATAGAATATTCTGTTGTACCGTTAAATGCGGATAGAGGGCGTAATTCTGAAATACGAGGCCGATTCCGCGATTTTCGGGAGCGAGTTCCGTGACGTCGTCTTCGCCGAAGAAAATCTTTCCGTCGGATGGCGTCTGCAAACCGCTGATCATGAAAAGCGTCGTGCTCTTTCCGCAACCCGAAGGCCCCAAAAGCCCGATGAGTTTCCCATCGGGGATTTCGAGGTTGAAGTCGTTGACGGCGATCACTTCGGCGCCCTTATCCTTCTTGTTTCGGCTTGGGAAGATTTTGGTGAGATGTTGCAGTACAACTTTCATAAAATTTCCTTCTCTGTCGTATTTTTATATACGGTTACCTCACGGCAACGATATATTTGATTGACTCTCTTAACCCTCTTTGGTCGAATTGATGAAATCTTTCCGGACCTCTGCCTTCTTTTGCACGAGCTCCTCTTCGGAATCGAAGATCACTTGCAGTTTTATGTCCACCGCTACCGTGCCCGCGATGAGATCGTGGATGGGCGTATGGTTGGCGGTCGCAAAGAACAAAACCGTATTGAGAAGCAGAAGCGCCGCAAACAGAATGATCGCGAGGAGCCCGATCCCGCCGAAGAAGAATAAGAACGCCAGCAGGACGGGGAACATCGTCTCGATCGCAAATTTCCCGAGCAGGGTGCGTGCGAACAGTGCGATCGGCTTGATCTTGACGCAGTCGATGCGCACGAGACCAATGGAAAAGATCTTCTTTCCGACCGTCTGCCCGTTTTTCAAGCAGAGCGGGACGATAAATTCAAGGATTATATATCCGAGCACGAGGCCCAGAGATACCATCATGAAGAGAAGGGTATATACATATTCATATTGTCGGTTGACGACCGCAACGGAGGGGAGAGCCATGTAGGCGTCATACGCCTCTGCCGTTTCCGCGTCCTTGCCTTCCGAATCGGCAAGTGCGGCTACGACGTCTTCGAGGCCCGCCGCCTTGTCTCCCTTTTTGATCTCAAACGCGCCGCTCTCCTCGTCGGTGACGGTGTAGGTGAAGCCGTAGTAACGCGCGACGTCGGGAACATACTCCTCCCGGAAGCTCTCCCACGAGGCAAAATACTCGTCGGCAAGCCGTTCTTCATGGCTGTAATTGCAGATGAGCGAGATGATGAACATGAGGCCGACGGCCAGGACCGAGAGCAGAATGGCATCCAAAAGCCACGCAGAGGCTCTTCTCACGATACCGATTTTCCTGAGTTCAAACATGTGCGCGCTCCCTGAACGACGTCCGCAAAACAGCCTCCGTACAACCTGCATTCATTATAGCGCATTCCACGGGAAAAAGCAAGAATTTGAAGGCAAAATTTTGGGATAAAAATGCACCGATCTTTTTGAATTTATTGAAGAAAACTCAAAAATTCTCACGGTCGGATGCACGATCGGCGCAAAACGAAAGCGCCCCCTTTCAGGCGGCCGACCAAATGGCGGGGGCATAGAGGGGGTTGTCGATAAAGGGGTTGCGGTTGTGCTGGATCTTGAAAACTTCCTCGTTGCGGGCAGTCTCGATCTCGTCCACGGGGTCGAGGGCGTGCCAGGCGAGGAGCATTTCGATCGCGGCCTCTTCGGAGGGCGCGGAGACGATGTGGGTAAAGTGCAATGTGCCGAAATAGGTCTCCGTCTGGCCGTTGGTGTTGCCGTTCGTGGTGCCGTGCACATTCGCGTATGTATTATAATGGGTATAGACGTAGAAAAGAATGCGCGCAACGTCTCCCTTGACGTCGTCGTTGGGTTCGAATACGCCGCCCGCTCGGTATCCGCCGAGCATGGAGTTTGAGCCGTCCAACTTCTTCGAATAGACGGGGCTGCCGCCCGTGACTTCGCCGTATTTATCGTCGCCGCGCACGCCGTTCATCTTGACTTCGGAGGGACGGATGTGGTGCATGTCTGCCCCGCCGCCGACCGTATTGCTGCCCTTCCAGAGATTGTTGGAAAGGGATTTGGGCCAGACGTGTTCGCGGTTCCACTTGCCCGCGTCGCCGGAAGTGACCGTGCCTTCGGGAACCGTATCGTTGATGTAATATGTGATCGTTTCGTGCGTATAGAACTCGATGATGCTCTTGCCGCCCTCGGCATAGTCCGTGACAGGGGCGTTGTCTCTGCATTCGCTATACGAAGTATAATGGGTGTGCGTCGTGGTGATGAGGTCGTGGAGCTGACCCAAAAGCGCGTCGCCCGACTTCGCCGTGATGGGCGCATAGTAGCCCGTTTGGGGCGTTCCCGCATCCGGATCGCCCTTGTCGGAGCTGCCGGGCTCCTCCGGATCTCCGCCGGGCGCGGTGATCTCGCTGTCGGGACCGGGGGTCTTAGTCTTTTCACAGCCCGCCATCGAAAATACGATGCACATGAGGACGGTCGCGAGAAGGATGGAGATTACAGTTTTTGCGGAATGTCTCATTGACCCCTCCTTATGCCTTTGTGCCCAAAATTTGCACCGACGCCTGCGGCACGCGCCGCACGGCACCGTTTGTCCTCTCATTATACAATAAGATTCGGCATTTGTCAATGGAAAATGTAAAAAGAAAATGCGTGATTCTCACATGATTTTATAAAAATTCACAATGTACACAAGTTCTTGCCCGCAACCTATCGCCCGCATATAATCGGGAAAGGGTCCCGCGCCGTCCTTTTGTGCGGACGCCCATTTACGGGTGATTTCGCGCCTATATACGTCTTTTCTGACGGGCGATCGCGGACATGGGTGCCTCCGTTTTCGTCTAAGGCATAAATTCCACGGCTTTCTCATCCCGGTGGGGCGAAGCGCCGAAGATCATCTACACGTTCTTCGAGAACGATAATTTTGTATGGAAGACGATCGTTTTGTTCTGCACCGACAATGCGGCGCGGAACGCTGTCTGATCTTGACCGAACGGTTCCACGCATGAAAGACCTCTTCGCGCCAAGGTGAACAAGCGATTCTACGAAAAATAAGGGGAAAGGCCCGCCGCTTCGGAGGAAGCGGCGGGCCTTTTTCGTGTGAAATTTCATAAAAATTAACGTTTTTGGGAGGAATTTGCTGCGTTTCAAAAAAAGTCCGTAAAAGTATACATTTTCGGA
>CANQWO010000024.1 GCA_947627565.1 uncultured Clostridia bacterium | reverse complement strand
ATTCCCGCGCCGAGCGGGATATTGAACGAAAACGGCGACGTCCGCTTCATGACAAGGCGGGAGCTTTTCAACGAAGTTTATAAAGAATGTGTGTTTCTCCGTTTCAAAGAGAGAAAGGCGCGGCTATTAAAAGCAATGCGCCCGTATTTCAAAACGGACGAGGCTACAAAGAATTATGTGGAGAGCAATTTGGAACGGAAAAGACGGAATTTGATTGCCCGCAGAATACGGCTCACGCGCAAGGCGAATCTGCAAGATTTTAACTATTTCGTTACGCTCACCTATGACGGTGCAAAGCACACGGAAGAAAGTTTCCGCAAGAAGCTGAAAAGTTGTTTGGGGCATTTTTGTTCAAGAAAAGAGTGGAGATATATCGGCGTTTGGGAACGTTCTCCCGAAAAGCAGCGGTTGCATTTTCATGGGATCTTTCGTATCCCCGAAAGCACAATGCCGGGGTATCTGATCGAAAAGAAGGATTATAACTTCAAGAGCCATCGGCGGACTGTGACTGTGCAAAACAGCTATTTCAATGAGCGGTTCGGAAGGAGCGACTTTGAAAAGATCGTAGATAACGTCCGCATCGGTGACGCGCTCGTTTATATCATGAAGTACATCGAAAAGAGCGGAGAGAAGATCGTCTATTCCAAAGGCTTGCCGCAGTTTTTCATTTCGGACATCATGGACGATGACGTTGTATGCCCGTGCGGGCTTGAAGATAAGAAATTGCTACTGTATGACGATTTCATCTGCTGGGACGAGGGAGAGTATATCGGAACAGTTGGAGAGGAAACGATAGCACGGTTACGAAAGGCAAATTAGAGGGAGGAAATTCCATTTTCGAGAAAAATAATAGGTTTTTCTTGTGGCAAAAGTGACACATAAGGGTTGACAAATCACACAAACGGGTATATACTATTAGTGTCAGATATTACTTGGGGTAATATTGAAATGAAAAAGGAGGGTTCATTATGGCGACAGTTTCATTCAAAGAAGATGTGACCGTCCGCGATCCGAAGAAAGCGGAAGAAATTGCACGCGCCTTAAAGCAGCCTCGGGACAGGACTGTTCAACCTTCCCAGCCCGATAAACTTCCGAAGAATGCGAGTGCGATATGGTTCAAGCGTTGCGGCAAATAATTGAATTGGAAGATTATGACGAAGCCTCTTTCAAAGAGGCTTTGTCTACGTTTGTCTGTGTAAAGCCCGAAGAAGAAGATTCCAAAGACGTCATGCGTTTTCTTGTGGAAGATGCCATTCCGATGGAACGGGCAGGATTGACGCGCACATATTTGATCATAGACGATGAAAAGTGGGCGAATGGGGCATTGCAGATTGACGGCTACTTTTCTGTGGCTCTAAAAGTTTTATACTTCGGCGAAAACATCGAGAAAGAGTTCATAACGGAAATTTGCGGCGACGATAAAAAGAAAAATTGTCCCGCATATTTAATAGGGCAACTTGCAAGAAGTGAAAAAGTGTCCAAAGGGAGCGGAAGCGCCTATCTCAAAACAGCTTTGGAATACATATCAAGTGCAAGTGATTTGGTGGGTGGACGATTGATCTATTTGGATTGCACCCAAAATAAAGAAAAATATTATGAGGAACATGGCTTTCACTTTTTGCAGAAGAAGCATAGGAGCGATTTGATCCAAATGTATCGCGTCTTGTAAACGGAAGCAAAGCGGGGAAAAGCGGTGATAAAACGAAAATTCGCGCGGCGGTATGCGCGGGGCAGTTCGCAGCGGTTCAGCGAGAACGCCCCGCCCGCCGCGTTTCGTTTTCCGCTTTTTGTTGCGCGGTTGCGTTTACGGTGCGTGTGCTTGGCGGCGGCGCGTAGCGCCGCCGCTTGTATAACCAAGCACACGCCCCGTAGCCACTCCCTCAACTGCTCCCCAAATTTCCCCCAACTCTTTCCCATTTCCGCATAGTGTGCCGATCGGCATAAAAAAAGGAGGACCGAAGCCCTCCTGTGTGGCAATGATTATTTGATCGTTCTCATAACGTGCGTATAATCGCGCTTTGCATTGAAAGCGGCTTTGATATAGACGGTATACATTTGCGGAAATAACATAAACAACTCTTCTTTATAAAATTTTTGTATTTTATAAAGAAAAATTTCTGCTTACATTCAAAAAATGAACATTTTATGTGCCGTAAGAAAAGAAATCTGCATTGCGGTTAAAAAAACTGCGTGTGCAATTTCGTAGTAATTATGCCTCCATAGAAGGTAAATAGACTTTGTATGATGGAGAAAATGGGGTGGAAAAATTTTTTTCTTCATTGAATTGCCGTCAAATCCTTGCGCCCGGCGCCCACGGATGCCGAGGAGCCGCAGGGGTAACGTTCTGCAGTGCAAAAGTGAAACAAAGAGAAAGAGCCTGCGCGCCCGAACGGGTGCGCAGGCTCTTTGCATGCAATCAGTTGTCTGTGATGGCGCAATGCGAAACAAAAATGCCCATACCATGTCCGTGACGGCGCAATGCAAGCGGATCAAAAATGCCCATACCATGTCCGCGGGCGGCGTCATCGTTTTTTGGCACCGAAAGCGGCGCACGGAGGCCTCGATTGGAACGTATGACCGAAAACGCGGCCACCATGTCCGAAAATGATGTGCAAATTTTTCGCGATGAAGAAGTATGTTAGAGGAGAGGCGTCAGCCGCGCTTCAAAAACCGTTCGACGACCGCAATGCGGCCCTTGATCTCCTCCAATTCTCTGAGAGCATCCTCCGCGTCGCGGATGCTCCGATCGGTGACGCCCAAAAGATAGTCGCAGCTCACTCCGAAAAACTCCGCGAGCCTGACGATGGCATAGCTGTCCGGGTTCGTCCGCCCCGTTTCGTAATTGGAGAGCGTCTTTTGGTCGATCCCCGTCGCTTGCGCGACATCGACCTGCCGCAAATCCCTGTCTTCCCGCATCTCTCGGATCCTGTTCATACCAATAATTTTCTCCATATTGAGAATTTTACTATTTTTTTCCTTGAATCACTTGACACAGGAAGATTCTACTGTTATAATCCTAATTACAGAAAAATATTAGTACAAAAGGAGAAAACTATGCAAGAAGAAAACTTTGGTGCGGAAGCGCCTGCGGGATCGCAGACGACCGGAGCATCGCCGAATGCGGGAAAGCCTCCTATCGGGCAACGGCTCTCCGCTTTTACGGGGAAACAGTGGGTGCTGTTCGGCATCGCGGCGTTCACCGCGCTCTTCATGCTCATCGGGCTTTCCTTCCCTGTCGTACACTTCAAACAAGAGATCTTTGGCGTGGTTTTGGAGAGGACGGTGCTCGGCTTTGACGTCTTGGGCGGGAACATGCCCAACGCCATCGAATCGGTGGCGGTCATGCTCATGGTGTTTGTCTGGCTGCAACTGCTCGCGACGGTCGCGTGCATCGTGCTGACGATTCTGACGCTCACCACGTTCTCGCAGAAAAGGGCGGCGCGCGTACAGGACATCGTCATGATCGTCTCCGCCGTATTTTCGCTTCTCTATCTGATAGACGGGATCGCCGCGGTGTCTGCGAGCGAGATCGCGGGGACAACGGCGGCCTACGCGCTGTTTATCGTGGTGGCGCTGCTTACGGTCGGATACTTCGTCTGCCGGAAGATCCTTCCGGAAACGTTCGGACCCCAAAGTCCGAAACAGGGGAAGCGGCCGAAACAAAACGGCGAAGACGTCGCCGAGCAAATCAAAAAATATAAAGAGCTCTGCGACATGGGCGCGATCACCGAGGAGGAGTACGCGAAGAAAAAATCCGAGCTGTTGAATGGCATGAATTGAGTTCCGCATGGAGCGGAGGTCCCGTTTTGCCCCGAACCGACGCCGCGATGGCGCATACGATGAGCCGACAGAGTTGCTGTCGGCTCTTTCTCATCGAAATTTCAGCCATAAAGTTTGGGTCCGGGCGCTTAAATTGTTGACAAGACAACAAAAATGTAGTATGATACCGACCGTGAGGAATCTATGGAACAACGATACACGACATTTTCTTTGTTGCTCATCAACATTTCGAGGTGCGTTCAGAAGATCAAGAACGTCGAAATGGCGGCGCTCGGGCTCAAGGGGAAGCAGGTGCAGTGCCTGTTCGGGCTCTATCATTGCGCCGAAGGGGCAAGTCTGACGAAACTCGGCGAGATGTGCGGCGAGGACAAGGGCATGATGTCCCGCACGGTGAAGGAACTCACCGAAGCGGGGCTGGTTTACGTCGACGCCAAGTGCGACCGAAAATATAAAAATCCCATTCGGCTCACCGAGCGAGGCGAGCGGATCGCGGGGATCGTCGCCGAGAAAATATCGGCGATGCTCGAAGAGGGCAGCGCGGGGATCTCCGACGGCGAGCGGGCGCAGCTCTATCGTTCGCTCGGGGTCATCTCGGAGAATCTGACGGATATTTGTAAAAAATACGGCTCTTAAAGAGTACGCGAAATCATTTGCCGGGGAGGCTTTGTATGGGGAAAGATCTTGTCACGCAACTCATTTACCGCGTCGTGCTGTGCGTCGTTTCGGCGTTTGCCTGTCTGCTGTCGCTGGGCGTCTTCTATATCGGCACAAACGGCGGGAATGAATTTTCATGGGAATTTTTGAAGTACTATACGAACATCAGCAACTATTTTGTGCTTGCTGTCTCGGTCATGGTACTGGCCGACACCGTGAAGCGGGTGCGAAGGGGCGAAACCGAGGGGCATACCGAGAAGCTGCGGACGTTCAAATTCATGACCGTCATCATGATCCTCGTCACCTTTCTCGTCGTCATCTTTCTGCTCCAATCGCCCCTGCAGGCGGACTATTGGCGCAACGTCGGGAACATGTCCTATCACTTCCTCGCGCCGCTTCTCTTTATCCTCGACTACATCTTCTTCGACGAGAAGCGGACGCTCTCCGTCTTCGCGCCGCTGTATAGCTTGGTCATTCCGCTCGTCTATGTGGTATACATCTTCATTCTCGGCGCCGCCATCCCGGGATTTGAGTATCCCTATTTCTTCCTCAATGTGAACGCGCTCGGCTACGGCGGCGTGATCCTTTGGGTGTTGGGACTGATGGGCGTGTTTGTCGCGCTCGGCTATCTCCTTTGGCTCTGGAACCGCTTCGACAAGATCGACGGCAAGTGGAGATTGGATCTTCGGAACGTCATGTTCCCGAACAGGTCCCGCGGGGACCGAAATGCGGCGCAGAGAGACGCCGGCGAAGGAAGGCAAGATGATCAAAATTCTGATTGACAGCGCCTCCGACCTCGAACAGGAAGAGGCGCGCAGGATGGGGATCTCCATGATCCCGATGGAAATCGGATTCGGTGAAGAGACGTTTTCGGACGGGGTCAACCTTTCGCACAGGCAGTTCTTCGAGAAGCTGGCCGCGAGCGACGTGTTCCCCAAAACCAGCCAGATCAACGAATTTCGGTGGGGCGAGGCGTTCGGGAAATTGACGCAAAACGGCGACCAAGTGATCGCGATCACGATCTCGTCGAAGCTCTCGGGGACGTTTGCCTGTGCCCAAAGCGCGGCCGCGCGCTATCCGGGGCAGGTCTTCGCGGTGGACAGTCTGAACGCCGCCGCGGGAGAGCGGATCCTCGGCGAATATGCCCTGCGCCTTCTTCGGGAAGGGCGGGACGCGGAGACGATCGTTTGCGAATTGCAGGAAAAGCGGGGGAAGATTCAGGTCATCGCCGTTGTCGATACGCTGAAATACTTGCGGAAGGGCGGACGGATCTCGGGCGCGGCGGCGCTCGCGGGCGAGATGCTCTCGGTGAAGCCCGTCGTCTCGGTCACGGACGGGGAAGTGAAGCTCGCGGGCAAGGCCATCGGCAGTAAGCGGAGCAACAATTTGTTGATGCAGCTCGTAAAGCGGTGCGGCGGGATAAATTTTTCCATGCCCTACGGGCTCATGTATTCGGGACTTTCCGACGAATATCTCAAAAGATACTTGCGCGACAGCGAGGCGCTCTGGAAGGGGCATATCGACGATCCCGATCGCATCCCCGTCTATCTGATCGGCAGTACGATCGGCGCCCACATCGGGCCGAACGCCGTCGGCGTCGCATTCTTTTCCAATTGATTTTTTGCATTTGCATTGCGCGTAGAAGCAAAACGGGCATACCATGTCCGCAAGCCGCGCGCAGAAATCATGCTTTGCAGCAGATCGGCGCATGGTTTTTGGGGAACAGTGCGGCGATTTTTTATGCATGATCCGATTTTGCAGTCAAGCAGGAACGAGTTGTAAGGGCTCGTTCCTTTTTGCTTTTTCTTGACTTTTCGACTTGAATATGCTAATATCAAATAGAACATGAGGAGGCGATCAATTGTGAGGAGAGAAATCATCACAGATTTTTGGGTTCGGGATCTATTGAAGGATGCCGATATTCCATTCGACGCGCAGGGGAGCTCCTTGGCCGAAATCCGAGACGCGCTGAAAACAGTTTCCAAGAAGGGAACGGGGAAAATCGGCTTCCGGAATTTATTGCCGTTGTAAAAGATTATTTGTTGGTCATTGAGGATAAAGCAGACGTCGCGCACCATTTGAAACCGAATGAGAAGGGCGTCCTGGATATGAGCCAAGACGCCGTGATTCAGTATGCTGTCAACGGCGCGGTATTTTATGGAAAACATCTCGCCAAGAATACATCTTTCAAGAAGATCCTTGCGTTCGGCGTTTCGGGGAATGAGAAAAAACACAAAATTACACCGATTTATATCGATGAAACGGAATTTTATCGCGAGCTTTCGGATGTCGAATCGTTTATTTCTTTCAACGAAGACAATATCGACGAGTATTATGTAAGGGAAATCTTAAAGGAATCGACGGATTATGAGAAAGAAACGAGCGAAATCGTCAGAGAGGCGGCCATTTTACACGAAGATTTACGCAATTACGGCAATGTCAAAGAGACGGAAAAACCATTGATTGTTTCGGGGATCTTATTGGCATTGCGGGAAATGGAATGCAAAAATTTTTCCGTACAGGAATTGACGGGCGATACGATCAAAACAGACGGGCAGAAAATTTTTGATGCCATTGCCTCAAATTTGCAACGGGCCAATGTTTCCCCGGAAGTCAAAAAGGCAAAGATCATCAGTCAGTTTTCGTTTATGAAAGATACGCCCAAATTAAACGAGATAGACAATCGGCTCGGGGAAACGCCGCTCAGATATTTTGCGGAGTATTTATATCGAACGATCTATAAGTCTATTCGGTTCAGCAGAAGCGCAGAAGACCTCATCGGAAGATTTTATGGCGAATTTATGAGCTATTCCGGAGGCGACGGGCAATCGCTCGGAATTATTTTGACGCCGAAACACATTACGCAATTGTTTTGCGATTTAGCCGATTTGAAACCCACGGACGTGGTATTTGATCCCTGCTGCGGAACGGCGGGCTTTTTGATCGCAGCTATGCATGATATGCTTGGGAAAACTTCCGCACAGGATACGATGCGGCAATTAAGCATCCGTCAAACGCAATTACACGGGATCGAATTGCGCCCGGACATGTTTACGATCGCAACGACAAATATGATCTTGCGCGGAGACGGAAAAAGCAATCTGATCAACGAAGATTTTATCAAACAAGACGCATATAAACTACAATTAAAACAGGCGACCGTTGGGATGATGAATCCGCCATATTCCCAGGGCTCAAAGCAAAATCCTCACTTGTATGAAATGGCGTTTGTGGAACACTTGCTTGATTCGTTGGTCGCCGGCGCGCGCGCCATTGTCATTGTCCCGCAGTCCTGTATGACGGGAAAGACGAGGGAGGAGCAGTCCATAAAGGAAAATATCCTCAAGCATCATACGTTGGAAGGCGTGATCTCTTTAAGCAAAGATACGTTTTATGGCGTTGGAACGATCCCCTGTATTGCGGTATTTACGGCAGGGCAGCCTCATCCCGCTGAAAAAATTTGTAAATTTATCAACTTCACGAATGACGGATATAAAGTAGCTCCGCATATTGGGCTCGTTGAAACGGAGGCGGCGAAAGATAAAAAGCGCCATTTGCTCGATGTGTGGTTTGACAAAATAGAGGCCGAAACGAAGTTTTGTGTGAAAACCACCGTTAAGGCCTCCGATGAATGGCTGCACAGCTTCTATTTCTTTGATGACGAATTGCCGACCGAGGCGGATTTTTTGAAAACGATAGGAGACTATTTGACCTTTGAGTTTTCGATGACAATGCAAGGAAGAGAGAGTCTGTTCGAGGAGGGCAAAGAGGATGCTTGATTTGACCGAGCGCGAATGGAAAGCGTTTTCATTTGAGGAACTATTTATTGTGAAGCGCGGTGAATCGGTTTATAAACAGTACATGAAACAGGGCGCATATCCGTACATAAGCGCTTCTGCCATGAATAATGGAATTTCGGGTTATATCGACAGATATAATCGCGATCCGCACACCATCTCTTTGGCTTATGACGGAAGCATCGGGTCAACATTCTACCAAGAGACAAAATGGTTTGCCAGTGAAAAAATAGTATCGATCGAGTTGAAAGATCGTGTGATGAATCGATACGTGGGACTGTTTTTATGTCAAGTAATTGCTCATCAAAAAAGTAAATACAGTTACGGATATAAATGGAGCGTGGGGATCCGTATGATGCGTGGAAAAATACTGCTTCCCATCGACCAAGCCGGCGAACCGGACTATGATTTTATGGAAGAATATATCAAGGAAAGGGAAAAGGCTATGCGTGAAAAGTATATCGAGTTTTCCAAGCAAAAAATTCAAAGTTCTCTGCATAAAGCGGAACGGTAAAGCTGATTGAAAGGAAAGCCCAATTAAAATAAAGAATTTGCGAAGCGCGAGTCGCGCGCGGTTTTTCTTGACAAACGCATGTTTTTTCATGTAAAATAGTGCTATGATCATTTTGGGCATCGACCCCGGCTACGGAACGATGGGGTATGGCGTCATCGAAAAGGACGCGCGCGGAAATTGTTTCCCCGTGGATTACGGCGTCATCAAGACGCCGTCCGGAGAAAACTTCGCCGTTCGGCTCTGTCTTCTGGAGGAGGGCGTCAATGCGCTGTTCCATAAATTTCATCCCGAAGAGGCGGCGATGGAGGAATTGTTTTTCTCCAAAAACGTGACGACGGGCATCGCGGTCGCGCATGCGCGCGGCGTCATCCTGCTCGCCTGCAACAAGAATTGCGGCAAGATCTTCGAGTATAAGCCCAACCAGATCAAACAGGCGCTCACGGGCTACGGCGCCGCGGACAAGTTACAGATGCAGCGGGTCGTCGCCTCGCACCTGAACTTAAAGTCCGTTCCGCGCCCCGACGACGCGGCCGACGCCCTTGCCGTCGCGCTCTGTCACGCATACACCAACCGTTTTTCGGGCATGTTCGGGATCAAATAAAGGGCGCTGTCCGCAGCGGACCGTGCGGCGATGAGACCGTGCGGGCCGACCGGGCAAAGGAGTTCATATGATTGGATATCTCAAGGGAAAAGTCAAATATCTTACGCCGGAATATGTGCTCATGGAGGTGAACGGCGTGGGCTACGAGGTGGTATGTTCGGGCGCGGCGTTTTCCAAACTCTCCGCCGTGAGGCAGGGCGAAGAGGGGGAAGTGTTCACGTTCCTCCGCCTGACGGAAAACGACATCACGCTGTTCGGATTTGCCGATCCCCGGGAAAAAGACCTCTTCCTGCGGCTGACTTCGGTCCAGAGCGTGGGCGCGGCCAAGGCCATCTCCATTCTCTCCTCCATGCGCCCCGAGGACGTCTCCGAAGCCATTGCGACGGCCGACGTCAAGCGCCTTTCCGCGGCCAAGGGCGTGGGGAAAAAGATGGCCGAGCGCATCGTTTTGGAACTGCACGGCAAGATCTCCGCAGACGAGCTCCTCGGCGCCGATTCGGTGGGCGGGAGAGTTTCCGTGGCACCCATGTCCGAGGATGACGATGCGGTTTCCGCGCTGATGGGCCTCGGATTTACGCGGCAGGAGAGCGCGCGGGCGGTCACCAAGGCCAAGGAGGCTGGCGCAAAGACGGTCGAGGAGATCATTTCCGCGGCGCTGAGGGGAATGTGATGGGAAGGGATCGCAAAGAATTTGTTCTTCCTCCCAAAGAAGTGATCGGTACGGGCGATGCGTTCGAGGAATGCGCGCGTCTCGTCTTTCCAAAAGGCGTCAAAGTGATCGAAAATTTTGCCTTCCTCGGGCAGACGTTTGAGGAAGTCGTCTTTCCCGCTGGTTTAGAGAGCATCGGCGCGGGCGCGTTCGAGGCGTGCGAGTCGCTCAAAAGCGTCGTTCTTCCGAAGAGCCTCGAAAATCTCGGCGAGAACGCCTTCGGACAGTGCACCGCCTTAAAGAGCGTCACCTTCGAAGGCGAGGGCCCCGCGATCATCGAAGGCGGGACGTTCTGCGGCTGCACGAGCCTTGAAACGATCGAACTTCCCCAAAAGGTGCAGGCGCTCGGCTCCGAGCTCGCCTTCGACGGGGTGTTCGAGGGGTGCTGTTCCTTGAAGGAGATCGCCCTTCCCAAGGGGTTCCAATGGATCAACCCGGGGACGTTTTCGGGCTGTACTTCGCTCGAAAAAATCAACTTCCCCGAGACGCTCATCGGCATCGGCGAGAACGCGCTCGCGTACACCGCCGTCCGGGAGATCGTCCTTCCCGAGGGCGTGACGGATTTCTACGGCGTCGCCACGGGCTGCAAAAACCTTTGGCGCATCGTGCTCCCTTCGACGGTGAAGACGCTCTCCTATATGGGATTCGGCGGGCTGGAAAAGCTCAGAGAGGTCATCCTTCCCCGCCATTTCGAGAAGGACCTTGCGCTCTATGCCGACGAAGAGACGAGGGCGCGCGTTCACTTCATATTTATTTAAGGAGTGCGTATGTTTGACGACGATGAAACCTTCGAGGGAAGCAGACTGCTTTCGAGTTCGAAGAGCGACCTCGACATCGAGGAAAATATTCTCCGTCCCAAGACGATGGAGGAATACGTCGGGCAGGATAAGGTCAAAGAGAATCTGGCCGTCTATATGGCCGCGGCGAAGGACCGCGGAGAGGCGCTCGACCATGTGCTTTTATACGGCCCGCCCGGCCTCGGCAAGACGACGCTCGCGCACATCATCGCGAATACCATGGGCACGCAGATCAAGGTGACGAGCGGCCCGGCCATCGAGCGCGCGGGCGACCTCGCCGCGATCCTCACCAATTTGGGCGAGGGGGACGTGCTCTTCATCGACGAGATTCACCGCCTCAACCATCAGGTGGAGGAGATCCTGTATTCGGCCATGGAGGACTACGCCCTCGATATCATCGTGGGCAAAGGCCCCTCGGCGCGCAACATCCGTTTTTCGCTCAAACGGTTCACGCTGATCGGCGCCACGACGCGCGCGGGCATGCTGTCTTCGCCGCTTCGCGACCGCTTCGGCATCCTGTGCCGCTTGGACATGTATACCCCCGAAGAGCTCAAACGCATCGTTACGCGCTCTGCGAAGACGCTCGCCATCTCCGTGGAGGAGGCGGGCGCATACGAGATCGCGCGGCGTTCGCGGGGGACGCCCCGCATCGCGAACAGGCTCTTAAAGCGGGTGCGCGACTTCTCGGCCGTCATGGGGAGCAGCGCGGTATCGCGGGAGGACGCGCGCAAGGCGCTCGCGCGCATGGAGATCGATGAACTCGGGCTGGACGAGACCGACCGCAATCTGCTGCGCGCCCTCATCGAGAAATTCAACGGCGGGCCCGCCGGGCTCGACACCTTGGCGGCGACCATCAACGAGGACGTCGGCACCATCGAGGACGTCTACGAACCCTATCTTTTGCAGCTCGGCTTCATTGCCCGCACGCCCCGCGGGCGCGTCTGCCTGAAGGGCGGCTATGCGCACATGGGCGTGACGATGCCCGAGAGCGTGAGACGCCAGATGAGCGTTTTCGACAACGATTGAGGCTCTGCGGAGCGCATTCACCAACTATGAAAACTTCGGATTTTTATTACGACTTACCTGAGGAACTGATTGCTCAAACGCCTGCGGAGCCGCGCGATTCGTCGCGGCTCCTCGTTTACCACCGTGACGAAAAGCGGATCGAACACCGCATTTTCCGCGACATCACGGACTATCTGCATGCGGGCGACGTGCTCGTCGTCAATCGCACGCGGGTGCTCCCCGCGAGGTTGTTTGCCTATACCATGTCCGGGGGTAAGGTCGAGATTTTGCTCTTGAAACGCCTTGGGCTCGATGAATGGGAGGCGCTTGTAAAGCCCGGGAAAAAGTGCAGGATCGGCACGAAGCTCGTCGTCAACGAGGAGCTCTCGCTCGAGATCACGGGGATCACCGAGACGGGGGAGCGCGCGGTCAAATTTTACTATCGGGGCGCGTTCGAAGACGTCCTTTCGCGCGCGGGAACGGTGCCTCTGCCGCCCTATATCCACGAAAAACTCAAGGACCCCGAGCGCTACCAGACCGTTTACAGCAAGGAAAACGGGTCGGCGGCGGCGCCCACGGCGGGCTTGCACTTCACGCCCGCGCTGTTGGACCGGCTTCGGCAGAAGGGCGTGGAGATCGTCGAGGTGCTGCTTCACGTCGGGCTCGGGACGTTTCGCCCCGTCAAGGTCGACGACGTGGAGAAACACGTCATGCACAGCGAGTATTACGAGGTCTCCGAGGAGGCGGCAGACGCCATCAACCGCGCCAAAAGAGAGGGGCGGCGGATCGTCTGCGTAGGCACCACTTCGGTGCGTACACTCGAGACAGTCGCGGACATGGGTGGCCTTGTTCATGCGGGGAAGGGGGAAACGAGCATCTTTTTGTATCCGCCCTACCGCATGAAGTGCGTCGACGCGCTCATCACCAATTTTCATCTGCCCGAGAGCACGCTGCTCATGCTCGTCTCCTGTCTTTGCTCGCGGGAGGAGGTTTTGGAGATCTACCGAGTGGCGGTGGGGGAGGGGTATCGCTTCTTCTCCCTCGGCGACGCGATGCTCTTTTTATAAGCGTCGCATCTCTTTGTCGCGCTTGCGTTTCCCCTCGGTCATTTACTTCGTAGTAAACTCCCGTCGGGGAAGCCGCGCGCTTCTCGATCTGCTCGCTTCTAAAAAGAGCCCCTCCTTTTGAACTTCGCAATACGGCGTGCGGCAACCCTCAGTCATTTACATCTCAGTAAACTCCTTCGGGTTTTCCTCGCGCTCCTTGTCTTCCTCGGCTCTAAGACGAGCAGATTTGCAATGCTCGCTTTCCTTGTCTTGCTCGTTCATAGAAAGAGGCCATACTACGACGTTTTCCGCGCGCTTCTCGATCTGCTTGCTTCTAAAAAGAGCACCTTCCTTTTGAACTTCGCAATACGGCGTGCGGCAACCCTCAGTCGGCCATGATCGGGGGGCGTTTTCGGTCATAGGCGTCCGTAAAAAAAGTCCCCTCCGAAGAGGGGACGGGCCGATCACAAAATCGTTTTGAGGTATTCCGCGAGCGCTTCGCCCTGCTGTTTGCCGCCCGCCACATCGGGGTGGGCCGCCGCGCCGCCCGTACTGATGGGCAGTTGCAGCGCCGTCACGCGCGGATCGTGCATGGCCGCGACGGAATCGAGAATGACCTGTTCGATGGGTTCGCTGCGGATCATCATGCCGTAGACGCAGACGATCTTGGCGTCGGGATTCTTCTCCCGCACGAGTTGCAAGAGCTCGGGGTAATCCTTTTGATATTCCTCGATCGTGTAGCCCGAGGAGAGCGCATAGGCGTCGTTGGTGCCGACACCGATGACCACGACATCAAATTGGTCGAGCGGGTGCTCGTACTTCCCGAACGTGACCGAGGAGAGATAGCCGTACATCTCGATCATGTTGACGTCGGGGAGCGCGGTCTTGGCCTTGGTGCAGATGCCGTCCGTCGCGACAAGGGAATAATCGGCGTCGAGGATGCCCGCCGCAATATAGGGGAACGCGAGCGTGGCGTCGGAATTTTCGATGCTGCCCGATTCCGAAGCGGTCGCAAGGATCCCGCCCCCGACCGAGATGGAGTCGCCGAGAAATTCGATGCTCGGCCTGTCCTTTTTGGGCGGTACGAGGAATTTCCCGTCCGTTTGGAGTTCGCTGAAATAGATGACGCCGTGCTGCGACGTCGTGGCTTTGACGACGCGGACGGTGTGGACGCCCTCCGTAAGCCCCTCCGCCAGCGCATAGGTGCGGCTCCGCATGAGGCTGACGGATTCGCCCTCGCCGCCGTCGATATAGACGCGGATGATGAGGGGATTGTGCATGGGCTGGATGTAGGCCTCGAGCTTGGTCCCGTAGAAGACGGCCTCAAAGCCCGTCGCCGCGTTGTCGAGGGCCAGGGCGCCCGAAGAGGTGTATGTTCGGCCGAAGTGGCGGAGGCTGTCGCCCCGGAAGGTGTTGACCTCTTCCGCCGACACGACGGGCAGCCCCTCGACGGTCTCCTGTTCGGGGGCGGGGGCCTCCGGTTCCTTTTTGCCTGCGCATCCGCCGAGACATGCGGCGGGCAAGAACAGGGCGAGCGCCAAGATCATTTTGGAAAATCCTTTCATAATATATCTCCCTTATCGGTTTGGATTTCTCGGATGCGGGCGACGAGCGCCGCGGCAAATCCGCGGTGCGCTTCGGCGCAGGGGTGAAAATTGCCGCCGCGCGTATCGGGCGCGAGCCTGAGCCGAACGACGCGCGCTTGGCCGCTTTCGGCGATCGCCTGCGCAACGGCGGCGTCCGCTTCCTCCGTGGAGGACGCGGGCATCATGCCATACATGCATACCATGTCCGCGTTCGGATAGTACGTTTTCAATTTTATGAGAAGTTCCGCATAGTCGCGGCGGAAGCGATCGACGCTGTATGCGGGGAAATCGGGCGAGGTCGCGTGCCACATGTCGTTTTCGCCGAGCGCGAGGACGATGAGGTCGGCCTCGTCGGGTTGCGGCAGATAGGGCGTTTCGTCGGCGGGGGAGTAGCGGGTGAGAAAGTCCCGCGCGCACGGCGCCGTATCCGAGACGCAGACGCTCTCGAGCGCGAGGACGGTGAGATCCGCACCCAACGCTTGGGCCGCGAGATAGGCAAAGGCGCGCGTCGCGTCGGTGTTTTCAAGAGTTTGCAGGGGCTCGGCGCACGTTCCCGCCGCGCCGCAGCCCGCCGTGATGGAGTCGCCGAGAAACAAAATGCGGCAGGAGGCTTCGCTCGACGGCAAAAATTCGCCGTCGGTACGGACGTCCGCCCGGAAATACAGCTTGCCGAAGTTGGTCCCCGCCGTCTTTACGATGCGGACGCGATGATGGCCCGCGGTGCCGTGAAAGAGCGTACAGGGGCCGGGAACTGCCTGCATCTCCCGCGTCTCCCCGTCGGCGTCGACGAGAAATTTGCCCGTGGAGCCCGCTTCGAGCACGGCCGTCAGCGTCGTTCCGCAGAATGCGGCTTCGAAGCCGGAGAGCACGTTGTCGAGCACGAGCACGCCTTCGGAGCGCCGCACTCTTCCAAGGATTTTCAGCGACTCGGTTTCGGACATGGGTACCTCCGATCTCGTCATTCGCCGTCTCAAACGGCGGAAGCGGGGGCTTGGGGGATCGCCGCAAACGCCCGCCTGTATTCATTGTATCGCAAAGGGCGGCGTTTGTCAATCAAAAAGAAAAAAATTTTCATAATTGCTTGACATCTGCGCAAAAAACCCTGTAATATAGGGGGAAGTGGGGCAGAAAAGAAAATAATTCGCAAAAAAAAGGCGGAAACAGCATGGCTTATTTTTCATTTGAACTGCAAAAGACCGATCCCGAGACGGGCGCGCGGGCGGGGATCCTGCACACGCCGCACGGGGACATCGAGACGCCCGTCTATATGCCCGTGGGCACGCAGGCGACGGTCAAGGGGCTGCTCCCCCGCGATTTGGAGGCCATCGGCTCGCAGATCGTCCTCTCCAACACCTATCATCTCTATCTCCGTCCCGGCGACGGGCTGATCAAAAATGCGGGCGGCCTGCACACGTTTATGAACTGGAAGCGGCCCATTTTGACGGACAGCGGCGGATTTC
This sequence comes from uncultured Clostridia bacterium, assembly GCA_947627565.1. Lineage (GTDB taxonomy): Bacteria > Bacillota > Clostridia > Christensenellales > Borkfalkiaceae > Gallimonas. The sequence continues at coordinate 12,898 of CANQWO010000024.1, read as the reverse complement.
AGGTATTTTCGCTCTCCAAACTCAATAAGATAACGGAGGACGGGGTGACGTTCAGTTCCCACATCGACGGGAGCTACCACACGTTTACGCCCGAGAAGGTGATGGAGATCGAGCACAACCTCGGCTCCGACATCATGATGCCGCTCGACGTGTGTTCGGAATACGGGTATACCCATGCCGAGGCGGAGAAGGCGATGCACACGACGCTCCGCTGGTTGGAGCGCGCCTACCGCGTGCACGACAGGCCCGAACAGGCGCTCTTTCCCATCGTGCAGGGCAATTTTTATAAGGACCTCAGGCGGCGGTCGCTCGAGGGGTCCCTGCCCTTCGTGAAGCACGGGATCGCGATCGGCGGCCTCTCGGTGGGGGAGCCCAAGCCGCTCATGTATGAACTTCTCGACGAATTGCAGCCCCTTCTTCCGACCGACGTCCCGCGCTATCTGATGGGCGTCGGCTCGCCCGATTGCCTCGTGGAGGGCGTCATGCGCGGCGTAGACATGTTCGACTGCGTGCTTGCGACGCGCGTTGCCCGCAACGGCATGGCGCTCACGTCGCGGGGGAAGGTCGTCGTGCGGAACGGGAAATACAAGGAGGATCTTTCTCCGCTCGATCCCGACTGCGACTGCTATTGCTGCCGGAACTACACCAAAGCGTATCTGCGGCACCTGAACAACGTGGGGGAGATGACGGGCGCCATTCTGCTCTCTCTCCACAACATTTCCTATCTCCATTCGCTGATGAGGGGTCTGCGGGAGAGCATTTTCGGCGGATATGTGAAAGAATTTGCCAAAGAATTTTACGAAAAACAGCGTTTGGGCGAAAATTGAGGGCCCGCGGCGTATGAAAACTTTGCGAAAAGCAAAAAAAACACGGAAAACGCTTGCCAAATCTTGCCAAATACGGTATGATATCGGTGAACAAAAAAGGAGTAGCAGTTTATGAATCTTTTGTGGAATCTGTTAGCGGACGGCGACGCGGGCAGCCCCGGCAATGCCATGCCCGCATGGGTCTTCTATGTGATCCTTGCCGTGTTGATCGTCCTCCTCGTCGTGTGGTTCTTCCTTTCGGGCAGAAAGAACAAGCAGCGCCAGAAGGAATATCTCGAGCAGCTCGAGGCCATCTGCCCCGGCAACAAGGTGAAGACGATCGGCGGGATCTGCGGCATCGTCGTCGAAGTGTGCGACGACAATACCGTCGTCATCGAGACGGGGACCGAGCTCTCCGGCAAGTCCTTCCTCAAACTGGATAAGGAATGCATCGCGCAGACGGACGCCAAGGGCCCGATGCAGACGGCCCGCGAGGAGGCCGAGGCGCGCCGCAAGGCCGAAAAAGACGCGAAGGACGCGAAAGTCCCCGCGCCCGCCGAGGAACCCAAGCCCCAAGAACAGGCGGCGCCCGCGCCCGCAGAGACGGCGGACGAAGAGAAAAACAATTGATCGAGCCGAGACGGGAATATCCCGGACAGCCTCCGCATACGGTATCGTATCCGGAGGTTTTTTCATGAACAAATTCAAAAAGGCGGCGCGGGAAGTCGCGCTCGCGGCGGTGGCCGGTGCGATCTTCTATCTCTTTGCGGCGGCGGTCTTCGCCGTCATTTTGCGGGCGTGCGCGCCCGCGCAGATCGTCGTGACGACGGTCAACTGGATCGTCAAGGCGCTGGCATGTTTTGTCTTTTCCCTCATCTTCGTGCGGCAGGAGCGCGCCCTCTTCAAGGGCATGGCGGCGGGCGTGCTCTCCTGCGTGCTCTCGCTCTTCCTCTTCGCGGCGATCGGCGGCGGCTTTCATGTGACGGCGCTGTTCGTGCTCGAGCTCGCGCTCTCGGCGCTCTTCGGCGGACTCGGCGCGCTGACCGGCGTAAAATTGCGCAAAGAGGAGTGAAAATGCTTGCCAAACGGCGGCCGGTGTAGTATAATAGAAAAAAATCACTGAGGTGAACCCATGATCAAGACGATTGCGAAGCCTACCGAAAAGAAAGTGCACGGCTGCGGCGAATGCAGGAGCACCTGCCAGTCCGCTTGCAAGACGAGCTGCACCGTCGGGAACCAGTCCTGCGAACGCATCACGAGAGAGCAGAAGATCGAAAGAAAGTAAGGATATCGGCATCTTGGAAAGCGACGGTGCGCCGTCGCTTTTTTGACGTTGCGAAGGACGGGAGGAATGTATGAGGCACGTCTTTGCCTACCATGACAAACATTACATCTACGATTCGGGCAGCGGCAGTCTGCACGAATGCGACAAAGAGACGGCCGCGCTCGCCGCGGGGGAAGAATGCGCGTTGCAGGGCGAGGAGCGCGAGGCCGCGCTCCGGGATCTGCGCGCGTTGCGGGAGCAGGGGCTTCTCGACGCGCCCGAGACGGACGCGCGCCCCATCAAGTCCCATGCGCTCAAGGCGCTCTGCCTCCACGTCTCCCACGACTGCAATCTGCGCTGCCGGTATTGCTTTGCCGACGAGGGCGCCTATCACTCCGTGCGCGAGGTGATGTCGCTCGAGACGGCCAAGGCCGCCATCGACTTTTTGCTCCGGGAGAGCGGCGAGAGGAAGGTATTGGAGGTGGACTTCTTCGGCGGCGAACCGCTGATGAATTTCGACGTCGTCAAAGAGACGGTGTATTATGCCAAGGCCGAGGCCGCAAAGCGCGGCAAGAAGTTCCTCTTCACGACGACGACCAACGGCTTGCTCCTCGACGACGCCGCCATCGCGTTCCTCAACGACGAGATGGAGAACGTTGTTCTCTCCCTCGACGGCAGAAAAGAGGTGCACGACGCCGTGCGCAAGACGGTGAACGGCAAGGGCAGTTTCGACGCCGTCATCGACAAGATCAAAAAATTCGTCGCCGTGCGCGGGGACAAGCACTACTATGTCCGCGGCACGTTCACGGCCAAAAATTTGGATTTCGCGGAGGACGTCCTCTTCCTCGCCGACAATGGCTTCGACAGCATTTCGCTCGAGCCCGTCGTTACCGATATTCCCGACCTACAGATCAGAGAGGAGCATCTTCCCGCCATCGAGAAGGAATACGAGCGGCTGTGCGACGCCTTTCTCGAACGCGAGCGGGAGGGGAGACCGTTCGGATTTTTCCACTTCCACGTCGACCTCGAGGGGGGGCCCTGTCTGGAAAAGCGCGTCTCGGCGTGCGGCGCGGGCAACGAATATCTGTCCGTCGTGCCGAACGGCGATCTCTATCCCTGCCACCAGTTCGCGGGGGACAAGAAGTTCAGGATGGGCAACGTGTTCGAGGGGAAACTCGATCCCGCGCTCCGGAGCATGTTCGCCGAGAGTTGCCTCTTCACGCGGGAAAAATGCAAGGGCTGCTTCGCCAAATTCATCTGCTCGGGCGGTTGCAGCGCCAATAACTACCACGCTTCGGGGGACATCAACGAGCCCTATCCCATCACATGCGCCATGATGAAAAAGCGCGTCGAATGCGCCATGCATGTGCTGGCAGACAGAAAGTCCCGCGAAAATTGAAGAAAAAATTCACAGAAAAATCGAGGAAGAGACGCATTTCGGCTTGACGTGCGCCCGCGATTCCTATATAATAGAGGAAGTGAGTTTTTCGGAAAACGGAATTGTTTGTTTCGGATATCCCCGCCGCACGCGAATCAAGGGGTATCCGCTACGATACAGAAGGAGGCAAAATGAGTAAGATCAAATCGGCGATTTGTCTCACCTTGATCTCGGTGCTGATCGTCGGAATATGCTTCATGTGTTTTGTTTCTTTCCCCTACGCGGGCGATATCAAGATGTTCAATACCATCTTCACCATGCAGGAGAAAGACGGCAATCTCGGAAGCGCGTTGCCCGATGGCTACCAGACCCTCGACGGGACCGCCCGCAACTATATCGGCGGCGGCTATTCCGCCGTCTATTATCCCGACGGCGTGATCTCGGCCCGCGAATATGCGGACAACCTTGCCGGCCTCAGAGAGGCGGCGGAGGGGAAGGCCGAGGGGTCCGACGAGCAGAAAGCATATCAGGATTATCTCGATCAGTATGTACCCTACCCCGATGAAGACGGCGCCATCTACCTCGAACGGGAGAAGGTGTGCGGCAGCAAAGAGGGAACGGAAGTTTCCGATGAATTTAAGGCCGATTTCCAAGCGGCCAAGGCCATCCTCCGCGCCCGTCTCGACCGCATGCACATCGAGGGCGTCAGCCTCGAAGTGCGCGACGATTACACGCTGAAGGTCGGCATCCCCGACTACACGGGTTCGCAGGCGTCCCTGCTCGGGCTCTTCTCGTACATGGGCGAATTTGGCATGGGCTACGGCTCCGACGCCGATTCGGCCACCCGTCTCACGCCCGCGGAGGGAGAGACGATGGCCGACTATGTGAAGGGTGCGTCTTCCCGCGTCAACGGTAGCACGGCCTACGTCGTCCTCAAATTCACGGGCAAGGGCAAGAACACGATCTCCGAGTGGACGGCCTCGGCGGCCGATTCCGCGACGACGCTGTTCTTCTATGTCGGCGACAACGCCGTCATCTCGCTCAGCGTCAGCGAAGCCATCAATCAGAATACGCTCTATATCAGCGGCAGTTATACCGCGGACACGGCGCGGATCGTCGCGCTCACCATCGACACGGCCCTCAACGAGGCGCACACCGGTCTCTCGCTCACCGTCGGCGACGTCGTGCGGGAGCGGGCGGCGATGGGGGACCTCGCGTTCACGCTGCTCCTTGTCGCTGCGGCGGCGCTCTTCGTCGGCATGGCGGCGTTCTTCTTTGTGCGCTACCACGGGCTCGGCGCCGTCAATCTCTACACCTCGCTCATCTGGCTGCTCGTGATGATTTTGGCCGTGTGGGGCATTCCGTTCCTGCATCTCGGCGTGGAGACGTTCGCCGCCGTCATGCTCTCGCTGGCGCTCCTCGGCATCTCCGAAGTGATCGTGTTCGAGCGCGTCCGCAAGGAGTTCGCGATGGGCAAGACCATCGTCTCCTCCGTCAAAGCGGGCTATAAGGCGTGCTTCTGGCAGATCTTCGATCTCCACATCGCGCTCGCCATTCTCGCATTCGTCACCTATTTCATCGCGCTCACCGAGCTCTCCGTGTTTGCGTTCACGCTCGGCCTCGGCGTGGTGCTCTCCGGCCTTTGCACGCTTGCCGTCGGGCGGTTCCACTGGGCCGCGCTCATGAGCTTTGCAAGCAACAAGGGCAAGTTCTGCAACTTTAAGCGGGAGGAAACGGAAGATGACTAAGTCCGGCAAGGGAAATAAGCTGTTTGCCCTGTTTCTCGCGATCTCGTCCGTCGTGATCGTCGCGGGCATCATTCTGTATGCGCTGCTCGGGTTCAATACCGCGCCCGAACGCCCCACGAATTACACGTTCGAAGTCAAATACAATGTCGTCCTCGGCATCAACGACTTGGAGGACGATCTCCAGAAGCTCTGCGAGGACACGTTCCAGGAGAACGGGCTCTCGTATTCGAAGAAGCAGGTCGCGGCCGAAAACAGCAGCAGCAACCTCTATGAGACGACGGACAGCATTTTGAGCTATACGTTTGATTCCGCGTCCTCCGAATCGCTCGCCAAGGCGGTGAAGGCGGTGAATGCCGCCGCCGCGGCCTATAAGACGACGGACGCCGACGGGGAGGAAGTCTATCCCTATTCCGACGCCGCCGTGTTTGCGAGCTGGCATGTCCACACGGGCATGCGCATCTATGAATATGCGTGGCGCGGCGCCATCGCCATTGCGGTGGCCGCGATCGTGGCGCTCGGGTATGTCTGCATCCGCTACGGCGTGAGCTGCGGCGTTGCGGGGCTCGCGTGCTGCGCGCACGACGCGCTCTTCACCGCGGCGCTCTTTGCCGTCACGCGGTTCCCCGTCTATGCGGCGGCGCCCCTTCTCTATGCGGCGGCTGCGGCGTTTATGTCCGTGCTCCTTTGGCTCGTGCTCTGCGCCAAGATCAAAGAGAACGGCAAGGCGGCCGTCCCGCTCGCGGGGGAAGAGTGCATCCGCAAGGCTGTGGCGGAGAACAGGAAACTCGTGCTGTTCACGGCGCTTCCCTTCGCGGTGGCGATCGCGGTGCTGGGCTTGGTCGCATTCGGAAGCGCGACGCTCTTCCTGCTCCCCATGCTCGTCTCCGTCGCCGTACCGATCTATTCGACGCTGCTGCTCGGGCCCGATATCTGCATTCCCATTCGCAGGGCGTTCGATAAGCGCAGAGAGGCGAAATTGAAGAAGGGCGGCTACGTCGGAAAGAAGAAGGCGGCAGAGGCGGAAGCCGAATAAACGACCGCTGCAATATGAGTGAGAACGGCGGGCATCGTCCCGCCGTTTTTGAATAGAAAACGAATATTTGTTATGAAAAAATTGGTTCGGGAATTTGAATTTTCCCCCGAACAACTGAATTGCGTCCGCAAACTCGCCGCGACCGCCCGTCTCACCGAGACGACGGCGGGCATTCTCTATGCGCGCGGCGTCGACACGGAGGAAAAACTCGAGAAGTTTTTGAGACCCTCCGCGGCAAATTATCTCTCTCCGATGCGCATGCGCGGCATGCGGGAGGCGACGGAGCTCATCGCCCGCGCGCGGGAGGAGGCGTGGCGCGTGGCCGTCTTCGGCGACTATGACGCGGACGGGATCGGCGCCTGTGCCGTGCTTTCCCGCGCCCTGACCGCCTATGGCATCGAGCCCTATCTCTATGTCCCCGAGCGCACCGACGGCTACGGCCTGTCCGTCGCCGCCATCGACAAGATCTTCGATGAATTTTTGCCCGACCTCGTCATCACCGTTGACTGCGGGATCTCGTGCAAGGCGGAAGTGGAATATATCAAGCAGCAGGGCGCATACGTCATCGTGACCGATCACCATGAACTTCCCGACGAGCTCCCCGACTGCATTCTCGTCAACCCCAAGCTCGAGGACGATTATCCCTACGACAATCTCTGCGGCGCGGGCGTTGCGTTCAAGCTGGCGCAGGCCCTGATCGGCGAGGCGGCATATGAGCTCGTCGATTTTGCCGCGCTTTCCACCGTCGCCGACAGCGTTCCGCTCTTCGGCGAGAACCGCGACATCGTGGCGGAGGGGCTCAGGCGCATCGAGACGTCGCCCCGCCCTGCATTCTCCGCCCTGCTCGGCAAGAGCGGGGAAGTGACCGCGCAGACGCTGGCGTTTACCGTCGCGCCCCGCGTCAACGCCGCGGGCCGCATGGGGGACGCCTCCGCCGCGCTCAAACTCTTTACCTCCGAGGACCCGGCCGAAATTTACGATCTGGCCGTCCGTCTGAATACGTATAATCTCGAACGTCAAAAATACTGTGACGAGCTCTATGCCCGCGTCCGCGCCGAAATCGCCGCGGAGGGGGCATACGGCAACGTGGTCATGCTGGCGGGCGAGGATTGGAATGCGGGGTTCGTCGGGATCGTGGCGGCCCGCATCGCCGAAGAATTTTCCCGCCCCGCCCTGCTGTTCGTCCGCCGCGGCGGCATGCTCAAGGGCAGCGCGCGGAGCATCGAACGCATCAACATCTTCGAGGCGCTCAAGGGCTGTTCGGCGTATATCGAGGAATTTGGCGGCCACGCGCAGGCGGCGGGCGTCAATGTGCGCGAGGAGAACTTCGAAAAACTCAAGGCCGCGCTCGACGACTATATCGGCAGCCACTATACGCGCGAAGATTTCATGCCGACGGTGGCCGTCGCGGGCGAATTTTCCGCCGATTACCGCAAGATCGCGCACGAACTCAATCTCCTGGAGCCCTGCGGCATGGGCAACCGCCGTCCGCTCTTCTTTGCGGAGGCCGCGCACCTCGACGCCGCGCCCATCAAGCCCGGGTCTCCGCATGTCTCTTTCTCCATGGAGGGGTTCGAATTTGTCTACTTTAATGGCTTGAAGGACCTCGATATCTTGGTGAGCGACCTCAAGAAGCGCATCGTGTTCGAGTATAACGTCTCGCACTTCCGCGGCAAGGAATATGTGAAGGGGTTTGTGCGCTGCGTGATCTACGACGGCGCGAGCGGCAAGGAAGTGGAGCTCGACGCGCTCGAAAACCGCCTGCGGCTCTCACCGGCCGTGCGGGAGGGCACGCCGCTCGGGGCGGACGAAATCGGCGAATTGATCGCCTCCCGCGCCGCTTCCTGCGCCTATGGAATGTGCGTGGTCGCTTCGGACCGCGCGGCGCTCGCGCGCGTTCCCGTTTTGCGGGAAATGCCCGTCGATGTGTTCCGCCCCTCCTCGGGGAGCTGTATGAACACGGTGCTCTATGCGCCCGCGCCCGACTGCGATCTCTCGGCGTTTCGCGAAGTGATCGTGCTCTCCGGGCCCGCGTATCTTCCGCAAACGGGCAACGCAAAACTCGTTTACTGCGACCGTTCCTCGGACATGGGTGGCCTCGATTCGCTCGACTGCACCCGTGAAACGCTGCTCCGCCTCTTCGCCGAACTCAAACGGCACGAGGGGGAGGCCGCCGTGCCCGGCTATGCCGCCGACGCGCGCAGTCTGCGGCTTTTCGGATTTTCCGAGGCGCAGGTTGTCTTTGCGCTGGCCGTCTTCGAGGAGCTCGGCCTCATCTCTCTCGCAAAGGGCAGGTTGGAGATCGTCCGCGGGAAACATACGGAGCTCATCCATTCGCAGATCTATTCGGCAGTCGTCCGATACAAGGAGGGCAAGTGACGTGGAAGGCATTCTCATGAAGATCTATGAGTATTACACGGGGGACGACCGCGATCTCCTTCTGCGTGCCTACGACTTTGCCAAGGCGGCCCACGCCAACCAAAAGCGCGCGTCGGGCGAGCCCTATTTTATCCACCCGTGCGCGGTCGCGGAGATCCTCGTCGACCTCGGCCTCGACGCCGAGACCATCGCCGCGGCGCTCCTCCACGACGTCATCGAGGACACGCCCGCCACCGAGGAGGATATCCGCCGCGAGTTCGGCGAGAACGTCTTGACGCTCGTGTCCGGCGTCACCAAGCTCGATAAGATCGTGTTCAAATCGCATGAAGAGGAGGAGGCGGAGAACTTTCGCAAGATCTTCATCGCGATGGCCAAGGATATCCGCGTCATCATCATCAAGCTCGCCGACCGGCTCCACAACATGCGCTCTCTGAACTATCTCTCTCCCGAGCGCCAGCAGCGGATGGCCAAGGAGACGCTGGATATCTATGCGCCCATCGCGGGGCGGCTCGGTATCAGCCAGATCAAGTGCGAGCTCGAGGATCACTGCCTCAAATATCTCGACCCCGCGGCGTTTGAATATCTCGTCAGCAACATTCATCAAAAGCTCGAGGAGCGCAACCGGTTCGTGGACTACGTCGTCGAGGAGATCAACAAGATCCTCATCGAATCCAAGATCCGCGGCGAAGTCTTCGGCCGGCCCAAGCATTTTTATTCCATCTACAAAAAGATGAAGTCCAAGGACAAGACGCTCGACCAGATCTATGATCTCACGGCCGTGCGCGTCATCGTCGGGACGGTGGACGAGTGCTACGAAGTGCTGGGGAAGATCCATAAGACGTGGAAGCCCGTGCCCGGCCGCATCAAGGACTATATCGCGACCCCCAAGCCCAATCTCTATCAGTCGCTGCATACGACGGTCGTCACCAACTTCGGCCAGCCCTTCGAGATCCAGATCCGCACGGAGGAGATGCACCGCACGGCGGAATACGGCATTGCGGCGCATTGGAAATATAAGGAACAGCGCACTGAGGAGACGACGCTCGACCAGCGCATCTCGTGGATCCGCGAGATGATGGACCTGCAAGGGGGATTCCGCGATTCCCGCGAATTTCTCGATACGGTCAAGGCGGAACTGTATTCGCCGGAGCTCCTTGTCTTCACCCCGCAGAGCAAGGTCATCTCGCTCCCCGCGGGCGCGACGCCCGTCGACTTCGCCTATGCCATCCACTCCGAAGTGGGCAACCGTTGTATCGGCGCCAAGGTCAACGGCAAGATCGTGCCTCTCAATTCCACGCTCGAGCTCGGCGACGTCGTCGAGATCATCACTTCGCCGACGAGCAAGGGCCCGTCGCGCGACTGGCTCAAATTCATCAAGTCCTCTTCGGCCAAGGCCAAGATCAAGACGTTTTTCAAAAAGGAGACGAAGGAGGAGAACGTCAAACTCGGCAGGAGCATGCTCGAGGAGTTGGCCAAGAAGAAGGGCTATACGCTGAGCGAACTGCTGACGCCGGAGAGCTTCCAAAAGATTTCCGAACGCTTTTCCTTCGATTCGCAGGACGAGATGTTCGCCGCCGTCGGCTACGGCGCCGTCACCGTCAACAAGATCTTTTTCAAGCTCGTCGATTACTTCCGCAAGGAGGTCCCGCAGCCCATTGAGATCAGGCCCTTCCGGGAGAAGCACGACGCGAGCGCCGTCACCGTCAAGGGCACGACGGGGCTGCTCGTCTCCTTCGCGGGCTGCTGTTCTCCCGTCCCCGGCGACAGCATCGTCGGGTTTGTGACGCGCGGCCGCGGCATGGTCATCCACCGCGCGGACTGCCCCAATCTCAAAAACGTGGAGCCCGAGCGCCTTCAGCCGGCGGAATGGTCGGGCACGGCGCGCGAGGTGCGCTATAAGGCCGCCGTCATCGTGTATGCCGAGGAGCAGGGCGCGGCGCTTTCGGCGATTTCGCAGAGCACGACGGAAATGAAACTCTCCATCTCCTCCATCAACGGCAGATACGATAAGAACGGCGACGCCATCGTGGAGGTGACGGTGAGCCTCCTCGATAAGAACGACGTCGACGTTCTCATCTCCAAGATCCGGGGATGCGCGCGGATCATCGACGTCCGTCGCATGAGCAACTGAGCGGAAAAATTTTCGGCCGAAAATTTTCTCCCCGAGAGGGCGAACGCGAGGGGGGGTATCGCAGACATGCCCCCGTCGTTTTATGTCACATGGTGGGATTGCATGTGTTTCGGCACGGCAAATGCGGCGGGACAAATCGGCGCCGCCCGGCGTTGGAATGGCAGGTACATAAAAAGGAGACGTCTCTATGAAAAGAAAAATCGCACTCCCCGCGCTCCTCTGTGCGGGCGCAATGCTGCTCTCCGTGACTGCCTGCGGCAGCGCAAAGACGACGCTCGCCGCCCCCTCTGCCGCAGTTCCGCTCACCTATTCCGAGCGCGCGCAAAAGGGGGAGGACTTCGATTCCCTGCTCTCCGCGGCGAATGCCTTCGCGGCACGGTTTTCGTCGGCGGCGGCAAGTGCCGCGGACGACGAAAATGTCGTCCTGTCCCCCGTTTCCGTATACATGGCCCTCGCGCTTTCCGCGGCGTGCGCCTCGGGCGAGACGGCGGACGAACTCTATGCGGCGCTGGGCGTCCCCCGCGAGACGGTGCAGGCGGAGTTTTCCGATTTCTACCGCAGTCTCACGGCGACGTATGAGGACGACCGCGGCGATCCCATAGCGGAGGTCGCCCTCGGCAATTCCATCTGGGTGAACCAGGGCACGCCGACGAAGGAGGCCTGCATCCGGACGCTCGCGGAGAAGTATTCCTGCTATTCGTTTGCGGCGGACTTCTGCAACAACTGCGGCGGCGCGAACAAGGCGGTGCGCGAATTTGTCAAGGAGCAGACGCGCGGGCTCATCGACCGCGATTTCGAGCTCTCCCAAAATACGCTCTTTGCGCTCATCAATACGCTCTATCTCCGGGAAATCTGGAATGATTGCGGCGCCGAACTTCCGCTCACGGAGGAGCCCTATGCCTTTGCGCAGGCGGACGGAACGGTCCGCTCGAGTCCGCTCATGGTGAGCGACTACGCGGCGGGCAGGGCGTATGAGGGGGAGAACTTCACGAGTTTTTACGCCGCGACCGCGCACGGGTACCGTCTCAACTTCCTCGTTCCCAAGGATGGATTTTCAGCGAAAGACGTCTTCATCGAGGCAAATTTGAACGCCCTCGCGGATGCCGATTACCGCGCCGCGGACGAGGAGAGCAATACATTTTACTATACGCGCTGTCTCTTTCCGTGCTTCGAGGCGGAGTTTGACGGCGTAGTGAACGGCCTGCTCCAAGAGATGGGCGTCGCGCGCTTCTTCCGCGACCCCGGTCTCTATGCGGATGGCTGTCAGTTCGATACGCTCACCGAGGAAGAGGTCTATTGCGAAACTGTGCGCCATGTCGCCAAGCTCGAAGTCGGGCGGCGCGGCATCGAGGGGGCGGCGGTCACCGTGGTCGGGATGGACAAGGCGACTGCAGAGCCGCCCGAACGGAAGGAAGTCTTTGAAACGTTCCCCGTCGACCGCGCGTTCGCCTTTGTGCTCACCGACCGCTACGGCGTGACCCTCTTCTCGGGGATCGTCGGGAAAATTTCATGAAGATCTATCCTGTTCTGCCCCGCGGCTTCGCGGCCAACGCCTATCTTGTGACGGAAAACGGCGCCGACGCGGTCGCCGTCGATCCCGCGCAGCCCCGCGTTCTGCAAGAGGCGGAAAAGTTAGGCCTTGCGGTGCGCTACGTCCTTTTGACGCACGGCCATTTCGACCATATCGGCGGGTGCGCCGCCCTGCAGAAGAGGGGCGCGAAAGTGGGATGTTTGGCCGCCGAGCGCGATTTGGCGCTCCACGCCAATCTCGGCTTGGAGATGGGCGGGGCGCCCGTGCCCGCGTTTTCCATGGATTTTACCTTTGGCGACGGCGACGTGCTCGACCTCTGCGGCATGCGGTTCGAAGTGGTGGCGACGCCCGGTCATACGGCGGGCAGTTGCTGCTTTCTCCTTTCGCTTCCCGCGGCGATCGCCGCAGGCGAAAGGGGACGCGAAGAGGCGAAGGCTGAACGGGGTCCGTTGCTGTCCCCCTTCAAGGGGGAAAGTGCCGCAGGCGAAAGGGGACGCGAAGAGGCGAAGGCCGAACAGGGTCCGTTGCTGTCCCCCTCCAAGGGGGAAAGTGCCGCAGGCGAAAGGGGACGCGAAGAGGCGAAGGCTGAACGGGGTCCGTTGCTGTCCCCCTTCAAGGGGGAAAGTGC
>CANQWO010000023.1 GCA_947627565.1 uncultured Clostridia bacterium | reverse complement strand
GAAAAAAACGGTCGCTTTCTGCTTGCGAACAGCGACACGGAGAGCCTTGATTTTCGGCTTGCCGTCCTTTCCGCGATTCACTTCATGAACGCGGAACACACCCAACTCTTTGAACTCAAAGCGCGGGAGTGGGCGGGCGACCGATAAAAACACTATTCTTTATATAGAAAAACAGCGGGGAACGTGTTCCTCGCTGTTTTTCCGACTCGCCCAAAGGTGTATTCCTATATAAAATTAAGATTTTTCTTGATTCCCTATGGAATACACCCAGACGGCCGTTCTTTTTTTGTGCGATTTTTAACGGTGCTTGCCCTTGAAAAAGAGCGCCAACGTCCCCGCGCCGGAATGCGTGCCGATGACGGGCCCGATCTCTCCGACGAAGATCTCGCGCGGCCCGAACTCCCTCTCGAGAAGCGTCTTCACAAATTCGACGTCCTGCGGGCAGTCGCCGTGGCTGATCCAGATGGGGTCCTCCGGCCCGAGCGTCTCCAATTCCTTCATCCGCTCGACGAGCGCGGAGACGGACTTCTTCCGCCCCATCGCCTTGCCGATGGCGATGAGGTGCCCCTCGTCGTCCACATGCAGGATGGGCTTGATCTTGAGCATGCTCCCCACCACGGCCGTCGCCGCAGAGACGCGGCCGCCGCGGTGAAGATGAAACAGGTCCTCGACCGTGAAGATGTGACAGATGCTGTGGATAAGGCTTTCAGCGTAGCGCGCGGTCTCCGCGAGGCTCGCCCCCGTATCGGCCTTTTTGACGACGTAATCGACGAGAAGCCCCTGCCCCAGCGACGCGCAGAGCGAATCGACGACTGCGATCTCGGCTTGGGGATACTGCTCGGCGATCTCACGGGCGGCGATCCGATAGCTGTTGCAGGTGCCCGAGAGGCCGGACGAAAACGAGATCGCCAGAACGTTCTCCCCGCGGGCGGCGTGCGCCTCAAAATGTTTGCGAACCTGCTCGGGCGTAGCCTGGAACGTCTTGGGCATGGAGCCTGCGCGCAATTTCTCATAGAATGCTTTGGTCTCGAGTTTTTGGCCGTCTTCCCCGCCGTAAGTCACGCCGTCCATCGTGTATCCGAGCGGCACCTCTTCGAGATCATGAGCAGAATAATAGCTGTCGGGAAGGTCGCTCCCCGTATCGGTAATAATGGCAAATTTCCGCATGATCACCCACTCCTTTTCCGATGATTATAGCATGGGACGCATTTTTTGTCAACTGTTTATCATTTAATGCAGGGTCCGAAAATTTTTTACGCGCACGACACGGAAGGTAAAGACGACCTCCTTGCCGCGCTTTCCCTCCTGCATCGTGAGCAAAAAGCCGCCGTCCGTCTCGAAATATTCCTCGGCGACCCGCCGGAAATCCCTGAGCGCCGCCGCCCGCGACGTCTCGTTGAGCTCCGCCTTGTCCTGCTCGAGAAGCCGCGCGAGGCGCGCGCGTTCATCCCTCATCGCTTCCTCCCCCACGTCGCAAAGATCCCCCGCTTTTCCTCCTTTTCGACCGTCAGACAGTCGGCGAGGATGTGGAAGGCCCGCGAACGTTCGGAGATGTTGTCGAGGTAAAACTTCTCGTCCTCCGGGATGACGGCAAGGATGGGAAGATGCAGCGCGGCGGCGATGTCCTCCGTGGAAAGAACTTCCCCGCGGCGGGCCATCTCCTTCCGCACAAGATTGACGACCAGCCCCACGGAGGAAAAACGATAGCTCTGCAACAGGCCTGCGACGCGGTCGGCGTCGCGCATGGCGGAGATGTGCGGCGTGGTGACGAGGATGGCCTCTTCCGCGCAGGCCGCGGCGCGGCGGAACCCCGCCCCGACGCCCGCCGGACAATCGAGGAGAATGAAATCAAACTGGGGCGATAGCGTCTCGAGGACCAATTTTACGGCCTGCGGCGAGACGCAGCTCTCGGGGATGCGGTTGCTGGTCAACGTATAGAGCGTGGAATAGCGCGGGTGCTTGACGAGCGCCTGCCGCGCGCGGCAATTGCCCTCGACGACGTCGATCAGGTCGTAATTCGCAAGATTTTCCATGCCGAAGAGCACATCCACGTTGTTCAATCCGAAATCGAGGTCGCAAACGATGACGCGCAGGCCGCGCCGCGCAAGCTGAACGGCGAGATTGCAGCAGACCGTCGTCTTGCCGACCCCGCCCTTCCCCGATGTCACCATAATCTTTCTTGCCATATCCCGCCTCCGCGTGCGCGTTTCCTCTATCATAAGACATCCCGCGTGTCGTTTTCCCGCAACTTCGGAGGAAAGAATCAAGATTTTGTCAGAAACCATTGTCTGCGGCAAGGGCGAGGGCGACGAGGCGGACGAGGAACGAGGCGGACGAGGAACGAGGCGGACGAGGAACGAGGCGGACGAGGAACGAGGCGGACGAGGAACGAGGAATAGCTCACCCCACCCCCCTACCCCCCTCCCGAGGGAGGGGGTGAGAGACGTGAGAGTGGAGAGTGCCCCCTTCAGCCTCGCAAAGCTCGGCAGCTTCCCCCCTTTGGGGGAACGCCATGAGAGGGTAATAAAATCGGCGGCCGCCGAAGCGACCGCCGTCTTTTCTCTGATATTTGCGCATACGCGCGTTTCATGCCTATGGGCCGAGGCCTTACTTCGCAAACTCCACACTGCGAAATTCGCGGATGACGTTGACCTTGATCTGCCCCGGATACTCGAGCTCGCTCTCGATCTTCTTGGCGATATCCTTGGCAAGGAAGACGGCCTTTGCGTCGTCGATCTGTTCGGGTTTGACGATGACGCGCACCTCTCTGCCCGCCTGAATGGCATAGCTCCGCTCCACACCGCGGAACCCGGAGGCGATCTCCTCGAGCTTCTCCAACCGCTTGACGTAGCCCGCGCCCGTCTCTCTGCGCGCACCGGGGCGCGCGCCCGAAATGGCGTCCGCCGCCTGTACGAGCACGGCTTCGATGGTCTTCGGCTCCACGTCGCCGTGGTGCGCCATAATGGCGTTGACGATCATCGAATTTTCCTTGTATTTCTTGGCGATATCGGCGCCGAGCTGGATGTGCGTTCCCTCCTGCTCGTGATCGACGGCCTTGCCGATGTCGTGCAGAAGCCCTGCGCGCTTGGCAAAATTGACGTCCAACCCCAACTCCTGGGCCATCAGCCCCGCGAGCTGGGCGACTTCGATGGAATGGCGGTATACGTTTTGGCCGTAGCTTGTCCGGAACTTCAACCTGCCGATGAGCTTGATGATCTCGGGGTGCAACCCGAAGATGCCGACTTCGAACATGGCGTTTTCGCCGGCCGCCTTGATCTGCTGGTCGAGCTCCTTCGTGACCTTCTCCACCGTCTCCTCGATGCGGGCGGGATGGATCCGGCCGTCGGCGATGAGGCGCTCGAGCGTGATGCGGGCGATCTCGCGGCGCACGGGATCGAATCCGGAGAGGATGACGACCTCGGGCGTATCGTCGATGATGAGCTCGATGCCCGTCGCGTTTTCGAGCGCGCGGATGTTTCTGCCCTCGCGGCCGATGATGCGGGCCTTCATGTCGTCGTTGGGAAGCGGGACGACGGAGACGGTGGTCTCCGAAGCCTGATCGGCCGCGCAGCGCTGAATGGCGAGCGTGATGATATTCTTGGCGTTGAGTTCGGCCTCTTCCTTGGCCTGCTGCTCGAGATTGCGGACCTCGATGGCGAGATCGCGGCGCGTCTCGTCGAGGATCTCATCGGTGAGCTGCTTCTTGGCCTCTTCCTTGGTGAGCTGGGCGATGCGCTCGAGCTCGGCCATCATGAGCTCCTGCTGATGAGAGACCTGCTCCTGCGTCTTCTGGACTTCCGCCATCTTCTTGTCGAGGTCTTTCTTCCTGTCTTCGAGGGATTGTTCTTTGCGGGAGATCTCCGATTCGCGCTTCTCGAGGTTATCCTCCTGCTTTCCGAGACGCGCCTCCATGCGCTGCTGTTCGGCGCGCTTTTCCTTCATCTCCTGCTCAAATTCGTTCCGTCTTTTGAGATCCTGCTCCTTCGACTCTAAAATTGCTTCCTTCTTTAACTGTTTACACTCCGCTTCCGCGCTCTTTATCATCTCTTCCACGCGCTTCGAAGTTTCGTCGAGTTTTTGTTCGGACTTGAGTTTGGCAACTTTTTCGAGATGCTTCTTTGTTAGATACCACGCGCCGAGTGCGGCGCCGATACCGAGCACAAAGAGTACGAGAATCAGGGCGATCGCAAGGCCCATATCCATCGTCGCAAGGAGCAGGCTGAAAATGGTGTTCACTTTTAGCCTCCTTCTTTTTTTGGTTATTTGTACAACGCGGAACGCCCAGTTTTGGGCATACTCCGACATTATCATCATGATTATACTATATCCGATCTTTTTTGTCAACTGCTTGGCATACATTCGCGCAAAATCTCAAAAATTTTTTTGGGCGCACCCCCTTCCGATCTTTGCAAAAAAATTTGACGATACGCGCAAATTTTTTCCTTCGGCTATTGACAAGGTCGGCCACGTTTGGTACAATATATTTGTTCTATTCGGGCGGACGGGCATACCGTGTCCGCCATGATGGTTCAAAAAATAAACTTTCTCGGCCGAGGCGGCTCCTTCATGATCAGCATTCAAAATGTTAAGAAAAAATACTCCAACGGCGGCAAAAGTTTCTATGCGCTCGACGGCGTTTCGCTCGAGATCGCCGAGGGGGAATTTATCGCCATTACGGGCAAATCGGGGAGCGGAAAATCCACGCTCCTCAATATGATCGGGACGCTCGACCGCGTCAGCGCGGGAAGCGTATTCGTCGACGGGAACAATATCTCCAAATTCTCGGGGAAGCGCATCGCCGAATACCGCAACAAGACGGTCGGCTTCGTCTTCCAGAGCTTCTATCTCGAGCCGAGCTATACCGTATACGACAACGTGGAGCTCCCCCTCCTCCTTGCGGGCAAGACGGGCAAGCGTAACCGCGCCGCCATCGAGAACGCGCTCAGAGAAGTCGGGCTCCTTGGCAAGATCAAGGAAAAGGCGCGCAACCTTTCCGGCGGCGAACAGCAGCGCGTCGCCATCGCGCGGGCCATCGTCAACGATCCCGCCTATGTCCTCGCGGACGAGCCGTGCGGCAACCTCGATACCGCCAACAGCGAGAACATCATGCGCATCCTCGATTCCCTGCACAGGGCGGGCAAGACCATCATCATGGTCACCCACGACCCCGAGGACGCGCTGAAGGCCGAGCGCATCGTCACGATGTCCGACGGAAAGATCGTCGGCGACGTCAAAAACGTCCGCGAGAACGCCACCGCGTAGCCGCGATACAGACCGCACACTCCCCGTCCGCCGGGCGCTCCGCGCCCCATGCGGCGATCTGAAATTTCCCCCCGGAGGCGGCTCCTTGAGACGTAAATTCAAACTGATTTTTCTGGAGGCATGGTTTTTGAAGAAGACCATCCTCTTCATCGGGATCATCCTGACGGCCTTCGTCGCCGCCCTTCTCTCCGTGATCTCCGTGCTCCTCGACGTTCCGAACGGCATGTATGAAGGGCTCAACGAGATGGCGAATTACTATACCATGTCCGTGAAGAGCACCTCGGAAGCGCTGCAACTTGCTGGCGGCACGCCGTATATGGGAGTCATGGACGGCATCACCCGCTATGCGACGATGACCGGCACATTGCAATACAACACCAACCCCCACAACAAGACCTCTTCGGAGGAGACCGAGGACCCGGGGGAGATCGCGGTGGCCATCACCGTCACGGGCTATGCCATCCCCGCTTCGCACGCCGCGGAGACGTTCGCGCCCTATCTCGATCAGAGGGCGGGTTACGCCTTCCCCCAAAAGCCCGGAGAAATGACCATCAACAAGAGCATCGCGAAGCTCGTGGGCGTCGAAATCGGCGGGACCGTCACGCTCTCGCCCGATCTGTTCTTCGACGATCCCGAGGCGGGCCGCGATCTCTCGAACGTCGCGCCCCAAACTTACACCGTCGTCGGCTACGTCGACACGACCAAGGTCACCAAGGTCAATGCCGAGAACCCGAAGGATACCTATCTCACGAGCGCGCAATACTACTTTATCCCCGAGGGCGATCCCGCCTACTCTCTACTCTACTACCGCTTCGAAGACAGCCACGTTTTGCACAACGCCTATCTCGCGTTGACGCGCGCGGGCAGGACGGCCACGATGAGCTACCTCGTGCGGGCGCAGGTGGAAAATATCGCCATCGCGCAGGCCTTCTTCTTTGCGGTGACCTTCGTCCTCGGCATTCTCGTGCTCTTCATCCTGTATTCGCTCATCGCCATCTTCTACCGCCAGCGCAAGGGGCAGATCTGCCGCCTGAAACTGTTGGGCGCGACGAGCCATACGGTCGCCGCGATCTATTGTTCCATCGCCGTCCTGCTCGTCGTCGTCGCCGTCATTCTCGGCACGCTGTTTTCGCTGGCCTTCAACGTCTATTTCATCAACCTCTGCGGCCGGCTCTTCAAACAGTTCAGCGCGAGCTTTGTCTCGCGATTCCGACCCATCGTCCCCTTCTCGGTGCTCATTGCGCTTTCGGCCTTCACCGTGCTGCTCTTCTTCCGCGTGAACCACAAGATCCGCAATGCCGCCATTGCACAGGAGGTGCGCCATGAGTGATCGCAACCCCAAGACCGAACTGCAAAAGACCGAAGCGACGGCCATCGACCGCATCGAAGAATTGGGACGGGACGCGGCCGCCGAGATCGGCAAGGGATTCAGCCTCTTCCGGCTCGCCGTAAAGAACATCTTTACCTACGCGTGGATGAATGTGAAGCTGTGCCTCACGTTTGCCTGCCTCGCCTTTCTCATCTGCCTCTTCACGGTGTATAACGCCGCCATCAACCAGCGGAAAGACGAATTTGTCCGCGGTGCGGCGTCCTCCAATTATATTCTCTCGCAGTCGCGCAACACGATCGAGACCGTCAAAAAATCTTGGGACAAGATCGCGGCGGAGGACACGCTGATCTATCACAGTTTTGCAAACGCCATCTCGTCCTGCTACGGCGTGGGCGGGAAATACTATGCGGACAGCTCCTTCTTTGTCCTCGAAGTGGACGGAGAACAATATGCCGCGAGCAAATCGGTCACCTTCTGCACCGCCGCCCATGAGACGGACGCCTTCTTCACCCCGCAGGACTATGCCGAACTGCGCGCGACTTACGGGCTCGACACCTTCTTCCTCGCGGGGGACTATCCCGCGGAACCGGACGAGGTCGCGATCGGGCTCCCCATGCTCGAGGCCTACCGCCTCCAACCGGAGGACGTCATGGGGAAGACCGTCACCGTCTTCCTGAAGGACCCGCGCCCGGGCAAAACTCCCCTCTTAAAGCAGTATTCCGCCAAGGTGTGCGGCGTCATCGGCGAGGAGCTCTATAAGCTCTCGGGACACAAGGATTCCAACAGCCGCCCCTATTTCCTCCTGCGGAGGGACAGCGACTTTCTGAAATCCTCCGTCCTCTACCGCTACCGCGTCTACCTCTCGCAATGGCCCACCTTGGAGGACTACGACGCGTGGAAACAGGCCCTCCTCACCGATCAGACCTTCCTCTATGCAGGCGCGTCTTCCGTCAACAGCGTCAACACGCTCAACTCGCTCCAGATCCTCGCCTCCAACCTCTATATCATCATCGGATCGGCGCTCATCGTCGGGCTCGTGCTCACCATCTTCCTCATGATCGACAAATACATCAAAGTGTTTGCGCGCTCGGGCGGGATCCTGCTCTCGGTGGGCATGCGGCGAAGTCAACTCTTCGGGCTCCTCTTTTTACAGCTCCTGCTCCTGTGCGTCGTCGCCGTTCCCCTCTCCTTCGCCTTCACGCTGCTGGGGTACTCCGTCATCAACATGATCGTGAAGTGGCTGACCAACATCGTGCTCTCCATCGCCCTGAGGCGGCTCATCAAGATGCTCTTCATCGGCGTGCTCGTCGTTATCGGCATCGCGTTCGCGTTTTTTGCCTACGCCATTGTGCGCATCCGCAACCGAACGGTCAAGGAATATCTCAACGTCACCGTGGACTGAACATTTCCAAAATCACAAAAGGCGGCAGAAAACTCTGCCGCCTTTTCATTTTATGATCCATCGACCGCAAGCGAGGGCGCCTTACCGGAAGATCTCCTCGCCGTTCGTCTCGATGACCTTCTTGTAATAATAGGCGCTCGCCTTGGGGGTGCGCTCCAGCGTGTCGTAATCCACATGCAAGAGGCCGAACTTCTTCGAGGCCCCCTCCGCCCATTCGAAGTTGTCGATGAACGACCAGTGGAAGTAGCCCGCGATCTGCACGCCCTCATCCGCCGCCTTCGACAGGGCGCGGAGATACCGCTTCAAAAAGTCAATGCGGGAGTAGTCCTTGATCTCGCCGTCGAGGTCCTTCCACTCGGCGAGAGCGACGCCGTTCTCCGTGCAGACGACGGGAAGATGATAGCGGTCCCACAAAAATTTCGGGCCGTAGTAGAGCGCGTCGGGATGGACATTCCACCGCATATCCGTCTTGGGCGTGGACATGGGTGGGGTCAAACGCGTCAATTCGCCGTTTTTCTCCGTCACATAGTCGCCCGAATAGGTGTTGAATCCGTAGAAATCCACCTTCGACCGGATGATCTCCATGTCGCTCTCGGGGAAGGTGAAGCCGTTCTCCTTCTGCCAGGCGAGGCCGTCCTCGGGGTATTTCCCGAAGATGAGCGGATCGGTAAAGTAGCTCACGGAGCCGAAGCCGCGGGTGCTGAACGTATCCCGCTCGGCGAGGGCGTAATCGCTCGCATTTTGGGGAAGCGAGGGCCAATAGGCCTGCGCCGTGCCGATCATGACGGGATGCGGGCACGTCTTGCGGATGACCTTCTCCGCTCTGCCGCAGGCGAGGAGCACGTTGTGCGCGACGACCATGACGTCATGCACGGGAAGTTTCAAAAACGGCGCGTGCGCACCCGATTCGTGGCCAAGGCCGACAAAGCACTGCGGCTCATTGATGAGAATGAAGTGGTCGCAATAGGGCGCAAAGAGCGTCGTGCAGACTTTGGCGTATTCCTCGAACCACAGCGGGCTCTCAGGATTGAGCCAGCCGCCCTTTTGATAGAGCGCGTAGGGATAATCCCAGTGGAACAGCGTGATCCACGGCTCGATGCCCGCCTTTTTCAGCTCGTCCAACAGCGCAAGGTAAAACCGCTTGCCGTCCTCCGAGATCTTGCCCGTGCCCGCAGGTATGAGGCGCGCCCAGTTGATCGAAAGGCGGTAGGCCTTGATGCCGAGCTGCTTCATGAGCGCGACGTCTTCGCGGAATTTATGATAATGATCGCAGCCGACGTCGCCCGAATGTCCTTCGAAGATGCGGCCGGGCGTGCGGGAACCCATGTCCCAGACGTTGAGGCCCTTGTCCGCCTCGTAGGCCGCGCCCTCGATCTGATAGGACGCCGTTGCGACGCCCCATGCGAAATTCTTTTGGAATGCCATTTTTGTTACCCCCATTTGGATTTTTATGTTATAAATTTTCCGCTTCGCTGAGCCAGAGCGCCGCGGAGGCGTCGGAAGGCATGCGGAGATCGGCGCGCGGAGAGAGCGAGACGGAGCCGACTTTCACGCCGTCGGGCACGCAGTTGCGCTTGAACTGCTGGGAAAAGAACCGGCGGTAGAAACTCACCAACCACTTTTTGAGCGTGGCGCGGTCGTACTTCCCCGCGAAGGCGCGCTCTGCGAGACAGAGCGTCTTGGCGGGGCCGTCCCCCCTGCGCAAAAAGTGCCAGAGGTAGAAATCGGTGAGTTCATAGGGGCCGATGAGATCCTCCGTCTTCTGCGCGATCTCCCCCTTCGCGTCGGGAGGAAGCAGCTCGGGCGAAATTTCGGTGCCGAGAATATCTTGGAGAACGGCCTGCGCGCGCCCGCCGAGACGATCGGCCTCCGCGCGGACGAGATACTTTACGAGCGTCTTGGGCACGGAGCAGTTGACGGCGTACATCGACATGTGGTCGCCGTTATAGGTGCACCAGCCGAGGGCGAGCTCGGAGAGATCGCCCGTGCCGACGACGATCCCGCCCGTCTTGTTCGCGACGTCCATGAGGACCATGGTGCGGTAGCGCGCCTGCGCGTTCTCATAGGAAGAATCGTGGATCGCGGGGTCGTGGCCGATGTCCTTGAAGTGGGAGAGAACGGTCTCCGAAATGGGGACGGTCCGCGCCGTGACGCCGAGGGCTTCCATGAGGTCGTCCGCGCTGCGTTTTGTCTTTTTCGTCGTGCCGAACCCGGGCATGGTATAGGCCAAAATGCTCTTGCGGTCCTTTTGGAGGAGGTCGAAGGCGCGGCAGGTCACGAGGAGCGCGAGCGTTGAATCGAGGCCGCCCGAGACGCCGAGGACCGCCGTTTTGGCGCCGATCTGGGAGAGGCGCCTTGCGAGCGCGTGCGCCTGCATGTTCAGGATGAGTTCGGAACGCTCGCGCTGTGCGCTCTCCGCCTTGGGGACGAAGGGCAGCGGATCAACGTTACGGAGGGTGAGGTCTCCCTCCGTGACGAAATCCGCCGTGCACCATACATAGCGGTCGCCCAAAGCGGGCGCGTCGGCGCGCCTGGAATTGATGCGGCGGCGTTCGTTGAGCAGGAACCCGACGTCGATCTCGGCCTCGCAGACCTCCCTCGAGAAGGGTTCGGCTTCCGCAAGGCAGGCGCCGTTTTCATAGATCATGCTGTTGCCCGCGAATACCATGTCCGAGGTGGACTCCCCCTCCCCCGCGGCGGCATAGATGTAGGCGCAGACATTCTTGCCCGACTGCGCGGCGAGGAGCTTGTGGCGGTATTCGCGCTTGCCCACCGTCTCGTTGGAGGCGGAGAGGTTGACGATGACCGTCGCGCCCTGTCTGCAATGCTCCGCGGAGGGAGAGACGGGCACCCACAGGTCCTCGCAGATCTCGCAGGCGACGCGCACCTTTTCCGGCTGCCATCGGTCTGCGACGATCACGTTCGCGGAGATGGGAACGCCGCTTCCGAATACGGATACCATGCCGCCGTCCGCCTCTATGCCGCTCGAAAAGTGTCTCAATTCATAAAACTCGCCTCTGTTGGGGAGATGGGTTTTGGCGGCAAAGGCAAGGACCCGCCCGCCGGAGACCGCCGCGGCACAGTTGAAGAGCCTGTCCCGGTAGGAGACCGGAAGGCCGACGAAGACGAGCATCTTCTTGTCCTTCGTGGCGTCCGCGACCGCTTTGAGGGCGGCAAGACAGCCGTCTAAAAGCGTCTGTTGCAGGAAGAGGTCGCCGCAGGTATAGCCCGAAATACTGAGTTCGGGGAAGACGAGAAGCTCGGTGCCCTTCGCGGCCTGCGCCTCGATGAGCTCGACGATCTTCTGTGCGTTGAAGGCGGGGTCGGCCACTCTGAGCGCGGGACTCGCCGCCGCAACTTTCAAAAACTGATGTTTCATAGCTCTTTACTCTTGGTTTTCGGATACATTTCCCCTCGCTTCGCGCGGGGTCGGCATGGGCGCCGGACGGCCGTTATGACCTAAAACGGGCATACCATGTCTGCGATTGAGTCTCAGATAAGTGGGCGGGACGCCCGATCGGCGCATGGGCTCCGTCTCGGCCGCGAATGCGGCGGCACATTCCGAGGAGCGGGAATTATTCCTCGCTTCCGGCGACTTCGTCTACGGGCGCGCCCTTCGCCGCGACCCGGATCTTTTGCATCATCTCTTCCATCAGCTCGGGGTTGTCCTTGAGGAAGAGCCGCATCTTCTCTCTGCCGTTGGCGACCTTGTTGTCGTTGTAACTGAACCACGCGCCGCTCTTCTTGATGACGTCGTATTGGACGCCGAGGTCGATGACGCAGCCCTCCTGCGAGACGCCTTCGCCATACATGATGTCGAACTCCGCCTGCCGGAAGGGCGGCGCGAGCTTGTTCTTGACCACTTTGGCGCGTGTGCGGTTGCCCGCCGCCCCGTCGGTATCCTTGATCATGTCGATCTTTCTCACGTCGATGCGGATGGAGGCATAGAATTTGAGCGCCTTGCCGCCGGGGGTCACCTCGGGGTTGCCGAACATGACGCCCACCTTCTCACGGAGCTGGTTGATGAAGATGACGCACGTCTTGGATTTGTTGACGATGGCGGTGAGTTTGCGGAGCGCCTGCGACATGAGGCGGGCCTGCAAGCCGACGTGGGAATCCCCCATGTCCCCTTCGATCTCGGCCTTGGGCGTGAGCGCCGCGACGGAGTCCACGACGATGATGTCCACCGCCGAGGAACGGACGAGCGCGTCCACGATGTCGAGCGCCTGTTCGCCCGTGTCGGGCTGGGAAACATAGAGCTCGTCGAGGTTGACGCCGAGATGCTTGGCGTAGACGGGGTCGAGGGCGTGTTCTGCGTCGACGAACGCCGCGATGCCGCCGAGCTTCTGCGCTTCCGCCACGGCGTGCAGGGCGACCGTCGTCTTGCCCGACGATTCGGGGCCGTAGATCTCGATCATGCGGCCGCGCGGGAATCCGCCGATGCCGAGCGCGAGGTCGAGGGCAAGGCAGCCGGTGGGAATGACTTCGATATCCGTGCTGCCCGCTTCTTCGCCGAGTTTCATGATCGCGCCCTTGCCGTATTCCTTTTCGATATGGGCAAGAACTTGTTCCAGTGCTTTGCGTTTTTCTTCGTTCATCTGTATGATACTCCTTCTTGGTTTTCGGATTTTGTGCTATTTCAACGCCCTGTATGCAAGAAACAGGGCCAAATTGACGGCCGTTTCGGTGATGGTCTCGCGGTCGCCGCCGAGATGGTAGCAATACATTTCCACCCGCTCCGGCGTTCCGACGGCGAAGTAGCAGAGCCCGACGGGGTTGCCCTTTTCATCGGGATCGGGGCCCGCGACGCCCGTCGTCGCGACGGCAAGATCGCAGTTCCCGCTCTTGAGAAGGCCGAGCGCCATTTCGTAGGCCGTCTCTTCGGAGACCGTTCCGCGCTGCTTGACGGTGAACTCCGTGACGCCGAGCCGCTCCATTTTGGACTGCGCGTCATACGTATTCAAGCCCTCGAAATAGACGGCGCTCGCGCCCGGAACGCGCACGATGGCCCGTCCGACGCCGCCGCCCGTAAACGATTCGGCGACCGAGAGCTTCCGCCGCCTGATCTTCAGCGCCTCGACAAGGCGTTCCGCGATGGGAACGTCCTCCGTCGCATAGACGTATTCGCCGAGCGTCTCCACGAGGGAACGCGTCGCCTTATCCACCGCAAATTTGGGCGCCATGCTGTCGTAAACGAGCTCGACGCGCGCCGCACCGAATTTCTCGGTGCAGTGGAGAAAGAGCCCCTGCTCCTCCGTGGCGCCGGCTTCCGCCAACGCGCGCTGTAATAATGCCGCGGGCGCGCCCACCGTGCGGAGTACGACTCTCGAAAAGGAGCGGCCTCTGCGCCTGTCGATGCGGGGAATGATTTGCTCGGTGACGAGTTTGACCCCACCCATGTCCGCGGTCACGACGCCGAAAAGGCAGGGATCCGTCTCTAAAACAACGTCCTCGGAAAAGGCCGCGTCCGCCGCTTGTTCGACCGCTTTCTTCACCGCGGCAAGGAGCACCGCGCTCGCTATGACGACGACGCCGTCGCACGCGGACCGCAGGCGGAAGAGCGTCGAAGAGAGCCCCGCCGCGTCGTCGTAGGGCACGAAATCGAGCTCATCCAAAAATACGCCCCCCGCAAGCAAGGCGTCGGCCACGGGCAGATAGTCCACCGCGGCGAGCGGATTTTTGTTGTTGAAGAGCACGACGGCGGCGTATTTCACTTCGCTTCCTCTTTGAGTACCTGTCTGTTCCTGATGATATAGTTGCAGCCCGAGATCACCGTGAGCACGGCGGATAGAAGCAGAAGCGCCATGCCGATGATCGCGCCGAGCTCCTCATATCCCACGACGTCGCCCCCCACTCTTAAGAAGGGCATGACGATGAGGAGAACGGCGATCGTGACGTCTTGCGAGACCGTCTTGAATTTGCCGAGTTTATCGGCGGCGAGAACGAGGCCCCGCTCCACCGCGATGAGGCGGAATCCCGAGACGATGAGTTCGCGCGCCATGATGAGCGCGACCGAGACGCCCGCCACGATGGGCCCCCAGCCCGCCAACGTATTGTAGCCGAAGACGAGGGGGCGGGTGAGCAGCAGGATGAATGCCGTCGAGACGAGGACTTTATCGGCAATGGGGTCTAAAAACTTGCCCATGTTGGTGACAAGATTGTATTTGCGCGCGATGTGGCCGTCGAGAAAATCGGTGAAGGCCGCAAGCGCAAAGACGCCCGCCGCAATGAGGTAGCAATATTGCCACAAATCGCCGAGATAAAACACGACGGCGAAGAGCGGGATCATGAAGATGCGCGTTAAGGTGAGTTTGTTGGGAAGATTCATATGTACCTCCAAAATGTGCGATGCGTTTGCCTATCCGACGACCTCGCCGATCAGATCATAGGTCTCCGAAGCGGTGATCCTGACCTTGTAGATCTTCCCCGCCTCGACAGGATGCCCGTGCGGCGTGAAGAAGACGTTGCCGTCAATTTCGTGCGCCTGAAAATACGCCCTGCCGATCCAATCGTTCGCATCGGGGGCATCGCAGATGACAGACAGCGTTTGGCATACCCATGTCCGAAGTTTGGCCTCGGAAATGCGCGCCTGCGCCTCATAGAGCTCGCGCACCCAACGCTTTTTCGTCGACGGATGGACCTGCTGCGGCAGCGAAAAAGCGGGCGTATCCGGCTCGCGGGAGTAGGCGAAGAACCCGCAATTTTCAAACTGCATTTTTTCGAGGAAGGAAAGGAGCGCACGGTGCTCCTCCTCCGTCTCCGAGGGGAATCCCGCGATGAACGTCGTGCGGATGGCGACGCCGGGAATTTCACGGCGCAGCTTTTCGACGAGCGCTTCGAGGTCTTCCCGTCTCCCCCGCCGCCCCATGCGTTTCAGAATGCGGTCCTCGCAGTGCTGCATGGGGATATCGAGGTATTTGAGCACCTTGGGATCGTCGCGCACCACTTGGATGAGCTCGTCGCCGATGGCCTCGGGGTAGCAATAGAGCAGGCGGATGTGGCCGATATTTTCGAGCGCGGAGAGCCGCCGGATGAGTTGGGCGAAGGCGTTGCCGCCGCGGTCCTCGCCGTAGCGCGTCGTATCCTGCGCGACGAGCACGAGCTCCTCCGTCTGCCCGAGCGATCTCGCCTCTTCGACGAGTTCCTCCATGGGATAGGAGACATATTTTCCGCGGATCTTCGGGATGAGACAGTAGGTGCAGTGGTTGAAGCAGCCGTCTGCGATCTTGAGGTATTTGATGTGGGGCATGGTCGAGACATAGCGCTCTGTGCGGTCCCCCGTCCCCGTGCCGACGGCATTGATCTGCCGCGCCCCCTCATAGGAGGCCTCGAGGGCGGAGAAGAGCGCAGAGGCATCGTTGACGCCGAGAAAGACGTCGGCCTCGGGCAGATTTTTTTGCAGTTCCGAGACAAATTTCTCGGGCAGACATCCCGCCACCACAAGTTTTTCGAGCTTGCCCGGAAGGCGCTCGGACTTGCCCGGGCGAAGCGCGTCGCAGGCGAAGATGGCATTGATGGATTCCTCGCGCGCCGCGTTCAAAAAGGCGCAGGTGTTGACGATGGCGATCTCCGCCTCCTGCGGGTCGTCGGTGATCCGGCAGCCGCGCCGCACGATCTCCCCGAGAAGCCGTTCGCCGTCGACGCGATTTTTGTCGCAGCCGTGCAGGTCCATGTAGAATGTCTTTTTCAGCATACGTTCCTCAATCGAGCGGGCCGTATTTGGCCTCAAATTCTTCCTTGGTGAGAAGGACGGTGCGCGCCTTGGCCTTGCCGTCGAACGGGGAGATGTAGCCCATCGACTCCATCCACTCCACGATCTTGCCGGCGTGGTTATAGCCGACGCCGCAGCTCCGCTGGATGAGGGAGATGGAGGCCTGTCCGCGCTTTACGACCACGCCGAGCGCCTCGATGTATTCCTGTCCGAGATTGTCGTCGCCGCCGTCGAAACCGCCGCCCGACGTCCCGCCGCCCGATTTGCTGTTGATATAGTCGGAGACCTCCTCGTCGAAGTAGGACTCGTTGTGCTCCTTGATGTCGGCAATGATGTCGTGGATCTCCTGATTGCTGAGGTAGGCGCCCTGGACGCGCAGGCAGTTGAACATGCCCTCCGTGCGGTAGAGCATATCGCCCATGCCGAGAAGTTTTTCCGCACCCTGTTCATCGAGAATGATGCGGGAATCGTTGGCCTGAATGGTGCGGAAGGCGATACGCGTGGGCAAATTGCCCTTGATCACGCCCGTGATGACGTCGACGGAGGGACGCTGCGTCGCGATGACGGCATGGATCCCCGCCGCACGCGCCTTGGCCGTGATGCGGGAGACGCGCTCCTCGATCTCCTTCTTGGCGACCATCATGAAGTCGGCAAGTTCATCGAACACGATGACGATCTTGCACAGCTTCTCCTCGTCTTCGGAGAGATTTTCGTTGTATTGGTCGATATTCTGAATGGTGACGCCGCCGCTCCTCGTCTTCTGCTCAAAGAGCCCGTAGCGCCGCTCCATCTCCTTGAGCGCCCAGTTGAGCGCCGAGACCGCCTTCTGCGCCTCCGTGATGATCTCGTTGATCATGAGGTGCGGGATACCGTCGTAGGCCGCAAATTCCACGCGCTTGGGGTCGATGAGGATGAGGCGGAGATCCTCGGGAGAATATCTGCAGATGAGCGAGATCAGCATGGCGTTCAGGCAGACGGATTTGCCCGAGCCCGTGGAACCCGCGACGAGCAGGTGCTTCATCTTGACGATGTCGCCGAGCACATTCCGCCCTTCGATGTCCTTGCCCATCGCGAAGACCAGAGAGCCCGGTTTGGCGTTTACATATTCTGGCGCGGACAGAATGGAGCGGATGCCCACCGTGGCGCGCTTCCTGTTGGGGACCTCGATGGAGACGGAGCCCGTCTCGTTGTTGACGTACATATTCACGCCGTCGCGCACCATGAGGCGCATGCCGATCTCCATATCCCGCTTGATGACCATGCCGATCGGCACGTTTTTGGGGATCTCGATGTCGTAGCGCGTGACCGTCGAACCGCAGGTCACCTTGGCGATCTCGGCCTCAATCTTGAAGCTGTGGAGCGTATCCAAAATGACGCCCGAATTGCGGCCGATCTCCTCCTGCGAAACTTCGGACTTGTCGTCGTATTGTTCGAAGAGGTTGAGATTGGGACGGCGATATTTCTTATAGACGTGGCGCTTCTTGGGAGCCGGCTCCGGCGCGGGCGCCGGCGCGGGAGCGGGTGCGGGCGACGGTTTTGCGGGGATGTCCTCGGACATGGGTGCCCCGTTTCTTCCCGAAACGCCCAAATCGCGCAATCCGCGTTCGCCGCGGCTCTCCGATTCGGGGAGGAACTCGCCGCCGACGCGATAGTCGGCCACGTCGGAATCGTCGTCGAACAAATTGGCATTGGGACTTCCGAAATCGCGCTCGTCCCGCCGATCGGTCTCTTCAAACCGAGGCGTTTCGGGCATCTCGTCGGACGGCTCGCGGTCGCTCTCGCCGAAGCCGCGGGTGTCCCTGCCGAACAAGTCGCGGTCGTCGCGGGCGGGCTCCTCCTCACGGGCGCCGAAGCCGCGGGTCTCTCTACCGAAGAGGTCGCGGTCGTCGCGGGCGGGTTCTTCCTCACGGGCGCTCTCGCCGAAGCCGCGGGTCTCTCTACCGAACAGGTCGCGGTCGTCGCGGGCGGGTTCCTCCTCGCGGGCGCCGAAGCCGCGCGCGTCCCTTCCGAAGAGGTCGCGGTCGTCGCGGGCGGGCTCCTCCTCGCGGGCGCCGAAGCCCTGCGGGGCCGACGGAGCCGGATCGTTCAAACGGGACGCCGCGGGCGGATCGTAGCGCTGCGTCTCAAAGCGCGGCGCGGGATCGTTGATGCGCGGTTCCTCGGGAAGCACGGGCGGCTCCTCGGACATGGGTGGCACGTCTTTGGTATAGAGGTCATGCGTGTCCGCGGGAGACGCGGGCGCGCGGAAGGTCGGAGCGGGATAATCGAAGCTCTCGTCGCGGGAGGGATATTCGCGCTCCAACGGACGGATGCGGCGCGGCATGGGCGGCCGTTCGCGCTCAGCGTCGGCGGAATAGTTGCCCGCATAGCCCTTATAGGGGTTGGCGGGCCGCGGCGACGATTGCGCCGACGATTGCGCCGGAGATTGCGCCGGCGATTGCGCCGGCGACGCGGGCGCGGGGTCGGGACGGCTGCGGTTGTTGAACGCCGATTTGCTGTCGAAAATGAGGTTGTTTTTATAGCTGTCCGCGGGGCATGTCCCAAACAAGATCTCGCGGCTGCGCTTTTTCGGATCGGTTTCCACGGGGCGCTCGGCCTGCGAACGGTACGGGCTCGGATAGGCGTCGCCGCGGGACTGCGGCGCGGGCGCCGCGGGACGGGGTTCGGTCTGCGAACGGTACGGGCTCGGATAGGCGTCGCCGCGGGGTTGCGGCGCGGGCGCCGCGGGACGGGGTTCGGCCTGCGGACGGAACGGGTTCGGGTAATAGGTGTCGCCGCGGGACTGCGAGACGGGTTCGTAGGGCGCCGCTCCGTAAGGCGCGGGCGTCTCCGGATAGGACTGCGGGCCCCAAAACGATTGCGGCGAAGGCTGCGGCGCGGCGGGACGGGAATCGGGCAGATCGTCGAAGGAGACGGGCCCGGAGGCCGGTTTCGGCTGCGCTTTCTTGGGGCGCGGCGAACGGTTGCGCTTGATCAGCTTCGCAAACGGCGTCAGCATGAGGATGAGGAAGAGCGCGAGCCCCGCCAGCATGGAGAAGAGCACATAGCAGCCGACGGCGGACAGCGCGAGGCGCAGCGGATAGACGAGCAGGCCGAAGAGTACGCCGCCGCCCGTGCCCTGCGACATGCCGTAGGCCGCGGCCGACCAACAGCCAGCG
The DNA here is from genome assembly GCA_947627565.1 of uncultured Clostridia bacterium. GTDB lineage: Bacteria > Bacillota > Clostridia > Christensenellales > Borkfalkiaceae > Gallimonas. The sequence continues at coordinate 10,004 of CANQWO010000023.1, read as the reverse complement.
AGATAGGCGCCGTAGCCGACGGGAGCGGAAGCGGCGGGATCGACAAACAATCGCTCCGCCGTCGCGGTGTGGACGATCAGAAAGACGCAGACAAGCAAAAAGAGCGAACGCACGATCCAGCGCGCCGGGATAAACTTCTTGCCCGTGATCATCATGAGCGAGACGATCGCCGTTAAGACGAGAAGCGGGTAGACAAAATACCCGCAAAGTCCGATAAAGAACGCCGCGATCGCCAGCCCGACGTCGCCGAATGCCAAGGGCCCCGTAATGGCGATAACCAGCGCGAGCACGCTGAAGAGCAGCATCGTCATGCCGACCGTCTCTTTGGTCAGGATCGACGACTTCTCCCGTTCGCTTTTCTTTTCTCCACGGCCGAACCCGTTCACAAACTACCTCCGTGACCCCCATGACCGGGGAATCCGCTATTATTTCATCTTACATTATACCATTTCCCGTGGAAGATTTCAACGATATTGCGGAAGATTTTTCGGGAATTTGCAATAATTTGTTCGCGCAGGCGCGCACGCAACCGCAAATGCTTCCGCGCCGCCGCCTCCCCCCGCCGCGGCCCGCTCGAGCAGGTCCCGCGCAAGAAAACGCCCTCCCGCAAACGGAAGGGCAACGAGAGTTTGGGCGCGCTCAAACCATGCTCTCGAGAATGAGTTTATCGGCGACAAGCGCGATAAATTCGCTGTTCGTCGGCTTCTCGGTGCCGATGTAGACGCGGGCGCCGAAGATCGCGTTGATGGCCTCCACCCGCCCGCGGTTCCACGCGACTTCGATGGCGTGGCGGATGGCGCGCTCCACTTTGCTCGCGCTCGTCTGAAATTTCTCCCCGATGATCGGATACAGGCCCTTTGTCACATTGTTGATGACGCGCGGATCGTTCACCGCCATCTTGATGCCCTCCCGAAGGTAGCCGTAGCCCTTGATGTGCGGCGGGATCCCGATCGCGATGAAGATGCTCGAAATGCGCTCGTCCAACGACCCCGCGCGGCGCCGCTCGAACTTCTCCGGCTTGACGGAAAGGTCCTGCGTGATCTCCGCCGCCCGCTCGACGACAAGCTCCGCCGAGACCGGCTTCATGAGATAGTACCGCGCACCCGCTTCGATGGCGCGGCCGATGATGGCGTCGTCGGCGAAATTCCCCAAGACGATGAAATCCGTCTTCCGCCCCTGCGCCCGCGCCGCTTCGAGCACGGTGAGCCCGTCGCACGTCTTCAAAAACAGGCTGACGATGACAAGCGTGGGCGACGTCTTCTCGAGCAGTTTGAGCCCCTCCGCGCCGTCGCCCGTGACGCCGCATACTTCATACCCGCTCTGCGCAAAGCGATCCGCAAGTTCCGCCGCGAACGCCTCGTTGCTTTCCAGTATCAAAATTCGTTTCATAATGCACCCCTACCGATATTTGTACGGGTATTATAAAACACAAAATCAGATTTGTAAAGCCATTTTTGTACAAAATTCCAAGAATTATTTTCAAAATTTGCTGATTTATGTTCAAAAATGTCTCATCGACACCAAGGCCGTTTTGGCCGCAAAATGGCAAAAATTTCGTCAAAATTCGCGTTTTTGGCCCTTTTTTGTGAAAAACGCAAAAAAAAATCTGCGCCGCAAAGCCGTCGGCGCAGGAAAAAAAATTTTTTTTAAGCGTTGACCAAATCGACGTATTCGTCGAACGTCACGTTCTTATCGAAGGTCTTGGTGCCGTCGATCGCGATGATGCGGTTGCAGGCCGTATTCATGAGTTCCTGGTCGTGGGAAGTGAGGAGCATGCACCCCTTGAACGCGACCAGACCGTTGTTGAGCGAAGTGATGGATTCGAGGTCGAGGTGGTTGGTCGGCTCGTCGAGAATGAGGAAATTGCCGCCCTCGAGCATCATTTTTGCAAGCATGCAGCGCACTTTTTCGCCGCCCGAGAGCACTTTGGCCTCCTTCAGGGCCTCCTCGCCCGAGAAGAGCATGCGGCCTAACCATCCGCGCAGGTATTCCTCGTAGTGATCCTTCGAGAATTGGGAGAGCCACTGCACGAGCGTGAGGGAACAGCCGTCGAAATATTCGCCGTTGTCGAGGGGGAAATAGGAGGTGTTGATCGTCTTGCCCCATTTTACCGTACCCGCGTCCGGCTGCTGTCTGCCCATGAGGATCTCATAGAGCATGGTGACCGACGTCGATTTATCCGAAATGACGCCGATCTTATCCCCCTTCTGAACGGTAAAGGAGAGGTTCTCGAAGTAGCCGCGCTTGGTGAGCCCCTCCACGGAGAGGATGTCGTTGCCGATCTCCCGCTCGAATTTGAAATCAATATAGGGATATTTTCGCAAGGAGGGTTTGAAATCGGAGATGGTGAGCTTTTCGAGTTCCTTCTTGCGGGAAGTCGCCTGGCGGGACTTGGAGGCGTTGGCGGCAAAGCGCGCGATAAACTCCTTGAGCTCGGCGGCGCGTTGCTCCGCCTTTTTGTTGGCGTCGCGCTGCTGGCGCGCCATGAGCTGGGAAGTCTGATACCAGAAATCATAGTTCCCGAGATAGAGATTGATCTTCCCGAAGTCCACGTCGCAGATGTGCGTGCAGACTTTATTCAGGAAGTGACGGTTGTGCGAGACGATGATGATGGTGTTCTCGAAGTCCAAAAGATAATTTTCCAACCAACGCGCCGTCTTGAGGTCGAGGTTGTTGGTGGGCTCGTCGAGGAGAAGGACGTCGGGGTCGCCGAAGAGCGCCTGCGCCAAAAGGACCTTGACCTTTTGCTTGGCGTCGAGCTCGCCCATGGTCTTATAGTGCAATTCGGCGGGGATATCCAGCCCGTTGAGGAGGGTCTCCGCCTCGCTCTCCGCCTCCCAGCCGCCGAGTTCCGCAAATTCGCTCTCGAGTTCGGCGGCGCGGCGGCCGTCTTCGTCGGTGAAATCGGCATGAGCATAGAGCGCGTCTTTCTCGTCCATGATCTCAACGAGACGGCGATGCCCGAGCATGACCGTTCTGAGCACCGTCTCGTAGTCGTATTTGTTCTGATTCTGCGCCAGAACCGACATGCGCTCATTCTTATCCAACGTGACCTCGCCTTTGTTGGGCTCGATCTCCCCCGAAAGTACCTTGAGGAAGGTCGATTTTCCGGCGCCGTTCGCGCCGATGATCCCGTAACAATTGCCCTTCGTAAATTTTAAGTTGACGTCCTCGAAGAGCTTTTTGCTCCCGTATTGCAGACTGACGCCGGTTACCTGTAACATCGCGTACCTCTCGTTTGGTTTCATCTGAGATTATAGCATATTTCCGCCGTTTGGGCAAACGAAATCGCGGCCAAAACCAAATTTCACCCCCGCTTTGACGGGAATTTACAGGACGGACACAGCGGCATACAATTTTATGAGGGCGGAGCCGCAATTTGCGGGACGGAGCCGCAATTTATGGGGGCGGGGTGCAAAATCGGGGAAATATCTTGACAGCGGCGGAAAAATGTTCTATGATACCGGTGCGCAAAGCAAACTTCGGGAAGGCGGACATGCGGGTATTTCGTAAAATTTATTGCAGAGCGGTGCAGGGCGCCGTGCGGCTCGTCATGCCGTTTTTTCCGTACCGTGCGCCGAAACTTCTCGGCGGCGCCGACGAGGCGGCTCATACTCTTTTGGCGTGCGGAAGAAAAAAGTCGCTTGTCGTGACCGACGCGGGCGTGCGCGGGCACGGGCTCCTCGGCCCCCTTCTCGAGGCCTTCGATCGGGCGGGATTGCACCATGCGATCTTCGATAAGACCGCGGCAAACCCTACCATGTCCGATGTTGAGGCCGCGCTTTCGCTCTATCGGGCGGAGGGATGCGACGCCGTCGTCGCGCTCGGAGGCGGCTCCCCCATCGACTGCGCCAAGGGAGTTTGCGCCCGCCTGATGCGTCCGAAAAAATCGCTTGCCGAACTGCGCGGACTGCTCAAAGTCCGCGGAAAAGCGCCGTTTTTTATGGCCGTCCCCACGACGGCGGGCACGGGGAGCGAGGCGACCGTCGCGGCCGTCATCACCGACGAGGCGCGCCGCTGTAAGTTCACCATCCTCTCCTTTTCCCTCGTGCCGCAATACGCCCTTTTAGACCCCCTCATGACGAAAAGTCTACCGCCCGCCCCCACGGCCGAGACGGGCATGGACGCGCTGACCCACGCCGTAGAGGCTTATATCGGCCGCGCGACGACCAAAAAAACGCGCGCCCAAGCCGTGGAGGCCGTGCGCTTGATCCGTGAAAACCTGGTGCGCTGCTACGAGAACGGCGGCGACCTCGCGGCGCGGGAAAACATGCAGCGCGCCGCCTATCTCGCGGGGCTCGCCTTCACCCTCTCCTACGTCGGCTATGTGCACGCGCTGGCGCACGCGCTCGGCGGCGTCTACAATGCGCCGCACGGCAGGACCAACGCGACGCTGCTGCCTGCGGTGCTCCGCGCTTATGGGAGTTCCTGCCGCAAAAAATTGGCGCGGCTCGCACGGGAGAGCGGCGTCTGTGAGGGGGAACTCTCGGACATGGATGCCTCGGAAGCGTTCATCCGTTGGATCGAGACGCTCGATCGCACGCTGGGGATCCCCGAAAATATCAAAATCGAAGCGCGCGATTTAGACCTCCTCGCCGCGCGCGCAGACAGGGAGGCCAATCCGCTCTATCCCGTTCCCCGCCTCTTCGACCGCGGAGAGCTTCGGGCGATCCTGCAGCGCGTGATGGAATAGCTCGCCTTAAAAGGCGATTTCAAGCGCTTCGAAGAATTTCAAGGCGCTTTCAAGAGCCGCCGCCGAAATTTTCGGCACGCGCCCCGCAATCCTTGACAAAATCGCGCAAGGCGGCTATAATAGCTCTATAATCGGGTTTTCCCTTCGCGCCGCGGCGGCGCCGGCGACGCCCGATTAGACAGAAATCACCAAAGACGGGGGTACCATGTCCGAGAGGACGGCCTCCGCGGAGTAAAATCGTGAAACTTGATTTTTTATCTCCCGGCTACTTTTTATGTCTTGCGCTTTCGGTCGGCTTTATCGTCGCCCTCTTTTTTGCGTTCCGGAAATGTTCTCTGCGGGTCAAAAAGGTCGTCCTGCTTGTTCTGATGCTCCTGAATATCGCCCAGCATCTCCTCAAGAGCGTCGTGTGGCCGCACTATTTTTCGGGCGGGTTTGTGTTTGCCTATCACAATACGGCCTACAACATCTGCGCGTCCCTCATCCTCGTCTCCCCGTTCGTCCTCCTCTTCGGCGGACAAAAGCTCAAAGATTCGCTCGTCTACGTCGGGACCGCGGGCCCGCTGCTCGCCATCGTCGTGCCGTTTTGGTTCGACGGCCAGCCGCTCTGGCAATGGGAAGTTCTGCGCTTCTACGTCTGCCATGTCCTCCTCGTCGCGACCTCCATTCTCCCCGCGCTGTGGGGGGTCACGAAGATCTCCTATAAGAGTTTTTTGTTTGTCCCCCTCTTCTTTTTCGGCCTGCTCATTCTGATCGTCTTCAATTTTCTCGTATGCGCGTCCCTCGGGCTCGTGGCGGGCAAGGACGATCTCTTCAAGGCGCTCTACGATCTCAATCCGTGCTGGGTCATGCATCCCGCGCCGCCGGCCGGCTTCGCGTGGGTCCAAACGGCGCTCGAACGCTTCACGCCGTCCGTCTTTTTGGCGACGGAGACGCGGCCGTATACGCCCCTTCTGTGGTATTTCATCCCCATGTACCTCCTGATGGCAATCCTCGCGCTGCTTCTCGGGCTCGCCATCGACCATAAGCGGTTTGCGGAGGACTGCGCCCGCCTGTTCCGGCGGAAAAAGGACTGATCGCGGCGGCGCGGAATTGGAGCGATGCACTCTTCGCGGCGCCGCTCTTCATAGGCCGCCTTGCGGCGCGGAATTTTTTTGAGGTACAACAATGGAAAAGAGGCGGTGCAATTTCAGTTTCGGGGCGCAGGAGGCCCGCGTCTTGGAGAAATCTCTGCTCTACCACGACACGCGGTGGTGCAAGCCCGAACATCGGGACGGCGAACTCTATGCCATGCTCGTGCTCGAGGGAATGCAGGCGGGCGTCAGTTGGAATCTGATCCTGAATAAGGAGGAGAACTTTCGCAGGGCGTTCGACGGCTTCGACCCGCGCATCGTGGCGGCCTACGACGAACGAAAAGTCGAGGCGCTGATGCAGGACAAGGGCATCATCCGCAACCGCAATAAGATCATGGCGGCGATCACGAACGCGCGCGCCTTCCTCAACGTGCAGGAACAATTCGGCAGTTTCGACGCCTTTATCTGGAGCTTTACGGACGGGAACGTCATCGACCATCATCTGTCGGACATGCGGGACATGCCCGCGAAGGACGCGCTCTCCGAAAGGGTCAGCGCGGAGCTCAGAGCGCGCGGGTTCAAATTCGTGGGCCCCACCATCATCTATTCCTATTTGCAGGGCATCGGCGTCATCAACGACCATGCGGAATATTGCGAATTTCGGTAAGGCGAAACTATGATCGATCTCCAAACGATTTTCAAAAACAAACGGCCCGACGCGGAGAAACTTTCGGGCTACGGATTTTGCGCCGCGGAAGGCGGCTATACGAAGGATTTCCCCATCATGCAGGGGCAATTTACCGTGAAGATCGCCGTCGCCGCGGACGGGGCCGTCGATTATCACGTCTATGACGCGCAGACGGCGGAGGAATATGTTCTTGCGCGCGTTGCGGACGCAACGGGCAATTTCATCGGGGAGGTCCACGCCGCCTGCGAGGAAATTTTGTCCGACGTCGCGCAGAATTGTTTTGATACGGAGACCTTCCAAAGCGCACAGACCAAGCGCGTCGTGCGCTACATCGCGGAAAAATACGGCGCGGAACCCGAATTTCTATGGGAAAAATTTCCCGGATTCGCCGCGATCCGTACCAAGGAAAAAGTTTGGTTTGCCCTCCTGGGGCGCGTGGAAAAGCGCAAGTTCGGGCTCACCGAGGGCGGGATCATCGAGGTGATCAACCTGAAAAACGTGCCCGAGGACGTCACGGCCCGCATCCAAGAGCATCGGGCCTATCCCGCCTACCACATGAACAAGCGGTGCTGGTATTCCGTCTTTTTGGACGACAGCTTGCCCGACGCGGAGATCTTCGCTTGGATCGACACAAGTTATCTCTTGGTCAATTCGTAAAGGCGAACGGGAACCGGGGGAGGTTGCAATGGATTTGCACGGTCATAAAAGTGCTGCGAATTTCGATCGTTTCGCGGACGAGAGAGATCATACCTTATTGGAAAAAGACAAATACACCTTTTCTGTGCTTGCGCGAATCATCGGCGGAGACTGCGATCTGCTTTTGACCGACCATGAGAGACTTATCGTTTGTTTTTCGTGCAGTCCGTATCCCGTATGGATATGGACCCCCGACGACGCAACGGAGGAAGAAAAACAACGAGCCTATAAACTTATCAAAGACAGCGGTCTGCTCGACGGGAAACAAACTTTCAACATGAAATATGCCCTCTCCGCGTATTTTATCGATCGCGCGGCGCAAGACGCAAGAACGTTGTCCGTGAAAACAAATCTGTTCGCCTATGGTTGTCCGGACCTCATAGAGCCGCTGATCCGTGCCGATGGAAAAATGCAGAGATGTACGGCGGAAGACGTTGATGAGTTGACGGAATTGACAGACTTTTTTCATCGGGAAACGGGGCTCGATCGAGACGGTCTCAAAGCCTATCGCCGTAAAAGCGAGGAAGCAATCAAAAGCGGGAACGTCTTTTTTTGGAAAAATGCGGAGGGCAGGAACGTAGCGGTCTGCTCCCTCATACCAAGCGGCAATATGGCAAGCGTGGGCTTGGTGTATACGCGCGAAGAATACCGAAGAAGACACTATGCGGAAAATCTTGTCTTTGAGGTCACCAAAATCGCTAAGGACGCGGGATATACGCCCATGCTCTATACCGACGCGGATCTCATTGCGTCGAATGCGTGTTATAAGAAAATCGGATATGTTTTGAAAGGAAAATTGTGTACCATCGGGTAATTTCAGTTTATGGTTGATCAAACAAACAGGAATTTATGACAAAGCACAAAACAATGGACAAAGATTGGGAACGATATATGAAGAAGCTGATAAACTTCCCTCATATCGCTTCGCAACGTGCGCTTTATAGATAAGCCCACCGCGCAAATGCCGAAATCGCTTTTTGACCGATTGACTGCTCTGTGCGACTGTGATAAAATGGAAACGATAAATAGGAATTTAACGAAGGAAACTATGCAACACAAGGGAACGAAAATTCTTGAAACGGAGCGGCTGCTCCTTCGCAGGTGGAAGGAGAGCGACGCCGAAGAGGCGTTTGCGCATTGGATGAACGACCCCGACGTCACCAAATACCTCACATGGGTGCCGCACGGGGACGTCGAAGTTACGCGGGCTCTTCTCAAAATATGGGAACGGGAGAGCGGCGAGCCTCAGACCTACAAGTGGGCAATCGTCTTAAAGGAGGAAAACGCCCTCATCGGGGACATTGCCGTTCTGCGCGCGGACGACTTTCAGGAACGCGGCACGATCGGCTACTGCATGGGAAAGGCGTGGTGGGGAAAGGGCATCATGACGGAGGCTCTTTCCGAAGTTCTGCGCTATTGCTTTGAGGAAGTGGGATTTTTCCGCATCGACGGCGAGCATGCGGCGGAGAATATCGGCTCCTCCCGCGTCATGGAAAAATGCGGGCTTGTCTATGAGGGAACGCGCAGAAACTTCTTCCGCCTGCCAACTACGGGCGAGCGCGTCGATCTCGTGGAACGCGGTATTTTGCGCGAAGACTATTTCAAAAATATAAAAAAAATTTCAATTGAGCGCGTATAAAGAAGGCGAGGACTGTAGCGGTTTGTCCTCGCCTTCCGCATAAAAGAATGGAACGCAAGTCTGTTCAACTTACGCCCCCCTTTGACAAGGCAAGCTCACGCCGAAATGCCAAATTTGCTTTTTGACTGTGATTGCAGAGATTGACAAAGTTTTCAAACAATGCTATAATGTTCATGCTACACATTTTAATTAATCAATTGAAGGTATAAAAAATTATGGGACGTCGTTTTATAAATATAATTGTTGCTTGTTTGCTATCCACCGTGTTGCTTACAGGTTGCTCGCATGGGTTGGATAACAATAATGGTGATGCTGATGGTACACAAGATACTGCATCACAGGTTGTTTCGATAAGTGTGAACTGCGACTATGGCCACATTGCGAAAGGGAAGGCAACATTAGTGCTTTCTGCTCCGATAAATGTCGAGCAATATCAAATGAAATCAAAATCAAGTAGCCAAACAATACACAATATAATTGTTGGTGATACACTTGAAGTTTCTTACAAAGAAGAAGATACTATAAGTCAAGTATTAGTCGATACTGCTGATTATATGGTTGTTAATGTGGAAGGAAGAACCCCACCTGGGGGAGATATGATTGATATCTTCATCTACGTTGAACCTGACAATAATGAATTGCCAACAGTTATTAGACATAGTCATTTAGATTATATAATAGACAAGTACGGGAATCTTATAGATAAGCAGGACGCAGAGAAATATGAACGGCTATATGCTGTATTTACGGAAGAAAATATTGAAAAGAATGAATTATATACAACAATAACTCTATCCGCACTTTATACTTGCGATCCGAGGACTGTTTCTCTTGATTATATCAATTATATCAGAGAATAGTTTTATACAAGTCACCACATAAAATATAGGCTGACATAAAACCCCGAAGAAACAAAAAAGAATGAAACCCAATGCGGTTTGGCTCTTTTTTATTGTGAAATCTCGGCGGCTTCGATATATTCCCGCTTTTTGCATAGAAAAGTGGAACGCAAGTCTGTTCAACTTACGTCCCACTTGGCGCAGAGAAGAGGATTCCTTCGTCGCTACGCTCCTCGTGTCGACCTTCGTTGCACAAATAGAAGCCTCGGTCGGGCGAACCTCGCCTCGTCTCTTCACACCTCTTCTCTGCGCCACAAAAAATGGCACCCGGTGACAGAGAAGAGGATTACTTCGTCGCTTGCGCTCCTCGTGTCGA
>CANQWO010000022.1 GCA_947627565.1 uncultured Clostridia bacterium | reverse complement strand
AAACGTGTTTTATCCGCAAAAAAAGCGGATATGTGTTTTACCATCGTTGATTTGCCCGTCCCGGCAGAACCGTAGATCAAAGCTACTTGAGATTTTTCAAACATATTTTTCAGTAGCTCCTTTTTCTCCGGCGAGTCAATGTTATATTTTGTTCCATCAAGCCATGCTTCGACCGAAGTGCGGTATCCTTCGATCCCGTTCCGCGCTAAACTTACTATTCTATTTATGATCTTTATGGTATTCGATTCATAACCCTTCAAATAAACAAAACCGTTTTCCGAAACGAGACAACCTGCGGGCTTATGTTTATAATATACCTTTTGGTTATATCGCTCTATAAGTTCATCAATGTTTTGGAATCTGCTCAGCTCGCCGATCGGCGTATAGAGCTTTGCGTTGATTTCGGTATTGTTTCTGATAAAACGGCCCAAAAACTCATGCTCGCGCCCCGTCGGATCAATGCAATCCAACAAATCGTACAAAGCTGTAGAGTGGTTTGGCAAATTGTTGGCAAACGGCATCACCTCAAACGGAATGCACCCGTATTTCAAATACAGCCCGGACAGCTCACTGTTTTTTTCTCGATAATACTGATCCTGCAACACACTGTTATTCAAGCGATAAAGCAAATATGTAAGTACATTGTAGCCCGGCTTCCCTTTGTACTCTCTGCATTTTTGCAGGCCCGAAAAAATCGGGGTCGATCTCGCGCCGCGGCAAAGTTGCTCTTTGACCTTTTGAAATTTTAAGTCCGACATGGTGAGAAAATCGGTTAGAGCAATTCCAACTTCCGTAAGGTAGGACATGATGTTACGATATTCCGCATGAGAAGTGGACACATTGGCCGTATACCCTAACAACTCGTGAAAGCGCGTCAGCTCACAGGGACGAATCGAAACATAAAATGCGACCACAATTATGATCTCCATCGAATGCCCGATCACTTCGATGTTTTCCCTCATAAATTCCAAGTGGACCGAATAATAATCGGGGATGTTGAGCTTGGAAAAAACAATGAGTCTATCTGTCTTTTGAGCCGAACCGTAAGCGTCTGAAATTGTAAACTCATAGTACGACTCTCCTCTATATCGGAACGGCCTTTTCTTATTGATATAAAAACGATCAGTCGGGTTTTTGGAAATTCGGCGGGTCGGAACACTTTCTAAAACCTGTGCAATTTTTTTATAATATTCTGCCAAATTATCGTCGTTTATCAGTTCCAACTCATTTAAGTTATGAAGTACGTCCAACCCAAATTCTCTCGCAACAAACGTTTTGCATTCATACATGAACTCCAAGTATTTCCACATCATACGAATAGCAGCATCCGCCTCCATTGTAGAATGAGACGCAGTCACTTGAAGCGATGCGTGAAATTTTCTCAAAAAAGATAACTCATCGCGCGACTTGATATAGGACAGCGCTTTTTTCTTCTCTTCGTATGAAACTTCCGTTTCGTGCGTGAAGCTATAAATCTTCAATGCGATTGCTTCAACAAAATTTCGAAGTTGTGCAATAATATTTTGCGACAATAATTTTATCCCCAATGCCTCTTTTTGGGCTATATTTTCGCATATAACTCGATCAATATTCAAAATTTCTTTATCAAATTGGTTCATTTGTATACCCCTTCATATGCTGCGTTCTGAATTTTACAAATACCACACGGGAATTTGCAAAATTTTCTCGCGCAAAGCCGCGGGTTGCGGACATAAACAGATAATGGCGCCCGTGCCACGCTTCTTGTTCTCTATTTTATCGAGTACGGTAAACGCCGCCGTTTCATCGGCAGTCACTTTCGCGCCTTGCCTGATTTCGATTGGATAGAGTACGCCGTTCTCTTCGATGATAAGGTCGATCTCGCTCTCCGCGTCCACTTCCTTGCCGCCTTTCAGCACTTTCTTCTTATCTTTCCCACGATAGTAAGAAAGGCAGTAGCGGTAGTCGATCCCGCTGTTCGAGTACGATTTCAGAATTTCGGAAACGACGAACGTTTCAAAGAATGCGCCGCTCATCGCACCGACTGCCAGCGTTTCAGGCGTGAGCCAGCGGGTGAGATAGGCGGCAAGTCCCGTATCTCTGAAATAGAGTTTCGGCGTCTTGATCGCCCGTTTCAGTACCGACGAAGTGTACGGTTCAAGCAAAAAGATGATGCCAAACGCCTCCAAAATGGAGATCCAATTTTTGACCGTTCCTTGATCCTTGCCAATTTCGTCTGCTATATTGGAGTAGTTAAGCATCTGCCCTGTGCGCGCGGCGACGGCGACCATAAACTTGTGGAAGTCGTCCAAATTCTGCACGGCGGAGAGGCTTCTCACGTCCCGCTCCAAATAGGTCTTTACATAGCTTGCGTAGAACGTCCCCCAATCGACGTCCTTATTCTGCAATTCGGGGTAGCTTCCGCGGTGGATGATTTCCCAAATATTCTTCGGCGGCTTTGCCGACTTGCCGCGTTCCTTCACATATTCCATCGTAGGAAGAAAGGGCTTGTTAAAGCTGTCGCCCATGATCTCACGCAGAGAGAGCCCGCAAAGTTCAATCATGCAGACTCTGCCCGAGAGCGACTCGGAATCGTTCTTCATGAGTTCAAACGGTTGAGAACCCGAAGGGCAGAAACGCCCGCGTTCGTCCGTTTCATCGCATTTGATCTTGATATAGCGGAAAAGATCACACGCTCGCTGTACCCACACTTTGTCAATACTTAAATTTGTCGAAATATGACGGCGGCGGGAAATTCGCAAATTTCCCGCCGCTGAGACGTCTTCTCCCCTACCCATGTCCGCGATATGACGTCAGAAAGACGTCTTTCCGAAATTTACTTGAGCGGATATTTACTCAATGCCGATAAAATTTCTTCCAACGTGGGGAGCGCGTCAATTGCACCGCGGGCCTGCGTCGTAAGCGCTCCGCAGGCATTCGCAAAACGAAACACTTCTTCCAAATTTTCCCTTGTCCACGCTTCCTTCAAAAGGCCATCGAGCTTCGTCAAAACGCCCGAATAAAATGCGTCGCCCGCGCCCGTCGTATCGACGGGCTTAAAGGGCAGCGTCGGCAGCATGCCTCTATCGCCTCTGTAGATCCATTCACAGCCATTCGCGCCCAACGTCACACAGACAAGTTTGTCGTGCAATACGTTTCGAATGTATTCCTCGCCAAAGGTGCGATACTCCTCTTCGGACAGCTTCACAATGTCGGCAAGCTCCAGCATCTTTTGATAGAGCGGAACCGCCTTCTTCGGATCGGGGAAGATGTCCTCGCGGTAGTTGACGTCAAAACTGACGAGCTTGCCTGCTGAACGCGCCCTTTCCGCAAGCGCGACCGCATATGCGACTCCCCGCTCCTCACTGAGCATCAGAGAGCCAATATGCACGATATTCGCTCTGCCGATCAACTCATCCGGTATCGCGGGAAGATACGTGTCCGCCGTGTCCTTCCTATAAAAGCAGAACGACCTGTCGCCGTGCTCGTCGAGCTGAACAAACGCAAGCGTGGTATTGTGCTTCGGGTCGAGCCCTACATACGCTTCGGCCACATGCTCCGCCGCAAAACCTGCAAGATATTTGCCAATGATGTCGTCGCCGACGTTCCCGACAAACGCACCGGCTGCTCCGAATTTTGTTACACCGCAAGCGACGTTGAACGGGGCGCCGCCCGCTTTTCTATCATAGGAGAGCGCTTTTCCGCTCCCCTTGCCGATCATGTCCGCAAGGATCTCTCCTACGCAAAGAATCATACACTTTCCTCCTATTTTGCCGTATCGCCGTCGATGATGCACGCCGGGATCTCAACTCTGGCAGGCGTTTCCTCGCCGCGGATCCGCTTCATGAGAAGCTCCACGCCCGCCTTCGCCATTTCGGGGATATTTTGCTGTACCGTAGTGAGGCTGGGGAGCGTTTGCCACTTATCAAGGACGCCGTCGAATCCGATGATCTGCACGTCCTCCGGGATTTTTCTGCCCATTTGCGTCGCAACATGATACGCCGCGAGTGCGAGCATATCCGTTCCCGCAAAGATCCCGTCCGTCTCGGGAAATTTCTCGAAAAATTCCCGTATCATTTCGGGTTCCTGTCCGTGGTCGAAGGCCTTTTTGAGCAGTCTTACGGGCAAACCGTGCTCCTGCATGACGTCGACATACGCTTTATAGCGGTAAATCGTCTCCGATTCGACCACAGGGTCGCCGCAGACGCACGCAACATTCTTAGCACCCTTCGCGAGGAGCCTTTCGACAACTGCCCGCGAAGCCTCGTAATTGTTTGAGGTCACATACGGGATCCCGGCGCCCAAGTGCCGATCTATGGAGACAACGGGGAGCGAGGGATCGAGGCTGTCGTGATCGTAGTGGGTGACGAAGATGATCCCGTCTACCCGCTGTTGTTTGATCATATTGAGCATGACCTTCTCTTTTGCGCGGTTATCCTGAGAACTCACAACGACCATGCGGTAACCGAGCGCATAAATTTCGTTCTCGAAATAGAGCGCCGCTTTCGCGAAAAAGGGATGGAAGATCGTCGGAACGATCAGCGCGATACAGCCGGAGGACTGCTTTTTCAAGTTGCGCGCCTGCTGATTGGGAACAAAACCAAGTTTCTCCGCAACTTCATCGATTTTCTTCTTCGTATCGGGGTGGATGGAACCATTTCCGCTCAAAGCCCTCGACGCCGTTCCAACGCCAACGCCCGCTTCTCTCGCTACATCCTTGATCGTCGCCATCTTTTCTCCTTGTGGACCCGGGTTTTGGTAAATTATAACATAATTGTTTTGTAAAGTAAAGCGTTCTCGCGCCTCACGGCGGGAGAACGCTTCCTTTTACTTACTTACGCTTTGTCTGCCGCGATCCTCAGACTTCGCCGGGCGTATTTTCCGTTTCCGTATCGGAACTTTCGGGGGTCACGAGGTTCACTGCCAGCACCCATTTGATTTGGACTTTTACCTTCTCGTCTTCGGGGACATCCTTCTGCTCACTCTGGTAAACTTCGTCGTAGTTGTTTTCCCAATCCGGAGCTTCCTCGTAGTAGGTGATGACATCATCGAAGAATGCGTGTGCCCAACCGCTTGTGCGCTCATCGCAGAGCTCGATGTAGAGCTTCTGCCCGACATACTCGCTCAGGTCGATCGCGTAGACTGCCATATCTGCCCAAGAGCCGTTTCCGTCACCGACGAGCGGGAAGCCCTCGTCCTTGAAGCGGGTCTGCTTGTAATAGCCGATGAGAGTATCGTCCTCTGCGAGATAGACCTTGACTGCCGCCGCGTGGCCCGCCATCTTTACGGTGATCCAGCCGCTGCCGAGGAGCATGAATGTGGAGGAACGAACCGTCCAAGTGCCGTTCTCGTCGATGCCGGTGTGCCAGCCGTCGAGGTGATAGTTGCCGCTCTGGTTATAAGGAGCCTGTGAGTCGCCCCACCAGGTCGGATCGCTGTAAACGCCGTTTTCGCCGTTGCTGCCCCACCCTTCGGTCTGAGGAGTCCAGCCGGTGAGATCGCCCGTCTCAAAGCCGCTGTTGCGGACAAGCGCGTTGACCGCGAGCACCCAACTGATGCGGACCATTCCGGGAGTGGTCGGATTTTTACCGTTCTTGTGACCGTCGAGCACTTCGTCATACAGGTGTTCCCAATCGGGAGCGGTTTCGTAGTAGGTGACGACGTCATCGAAGAATGCGTGTGCCCAAGACGTATTGACAGAGATATCGCAAAGCACCACATAGAGCTTTTCGCCGAGATATTCGCTCAGATCGATCGCATAGTTTGCCATATCCGCATATGCGCTCTTGCCGTCGCCAACGTTCGGGAAGGTCTTGTCGCCCGTGAAACGGGTCTGCTTATAGAAGCCGATCAGCGAATCGTCGGCCGCCTTGTAGACGCGGACCGCTGCCGCCGCACCGCCCATCTTCACGGAGATCCAGCCGCTGCCGCCGAGCACGAAGTCGGTGGATCTGAGCTCCCATGTCTGCGTCTCGGGCACTCCGTTGTCCCAACCGTTCAGGAAGTACGTGCCGCTCTTATTGAAGGGGAGCTCCTCATCCCAGTACTTCTCTGCGTTGCTGACGCCGTCATACTTGCCGCCCGTCTGGCTCCAGCCTTCGGTGAGCGGCGTCCAGCCGGCGAGGTCGCCCGTCTCGAAGTCGCCGTTCGTGACGTTAAATTCGCCTTCGCGGGCAATGATTTTGAAGGATTCTTCCACGGATTCGCCGCCGAGCGTTGCGCGGTAGGTGACAACATAGGTACCTTCGTTGGAGAGGTCGAATGCGTCGAATCCGGTTGTAAATTCCCGGTCGCCGCAGGTGACCTTCACAATGGAAATGTCCTCCGCCGCGGTCGTGCCGAGCGCGGCCTCTACGCCTTCGATATAATCGTTGAGGTCAACGGGCTCCTCGGTAGTGGACATGACAACATCCTCTGCAAGAGCCGTGAACTTCAACACATCGAGCGGGAAGAGATACTTGTAGTTGCGGTAATAGTCCTGCAACGTGGGAATATCGTCATACGTCTTCCCCGTGTAGGTCTCGTTCATTGCCCTCTGATAGTCTTCGACCTGAAGGTCTCTGACATCCTGCTCGGTCATGGAGACGTGGAAGTCGTCCACGCAGATGAATGCGAAGCCGCCGCCGCTGTTGTTATCGACGATCTTCATGTAGACGACCTTGCCGAGATACTCGCTTGCGTCCATATAGTAGCGCAGGAGCATGAGCGCCGTCTTGGGATCGCTGAAAGCCGTGTTGCGCTGCTGGATGAGGACTTCATCCGTCGCGGCATCACAGAGCTGGACAAAGCAGTTGCTGCCGCCCGCGCCGATCTTGAATGCGATATAGCCGTCTCCGCCGAGCGTGAACTTGCTTGAGCGGATCGCGCCCGTCGTGGACTCGATGATGGCACCGTTGTCGTTGCCGTCGAAATAGTAGTCGCCGTTGCCGTAAACGGCACGATCCGTCCAGTAATACTGCGAGGTGGGAACGACGCCCGCATCGGTGATCGCGGTGCCCTCGAGGAGCTTCCAGCCCGTGAGGTCGCCCGTCTCAAAGCCGGGGTTCTGAATGGTCGTCGACGTTTCGTCTTCCTCAAAGACGGGTTCGCCGAAACGGGCGAGCTGCTGGGTACGCTCGGTCTCGTACTTGGTGACGTCCTCCTCCGTGAGGCAAACGACAAAGTCGTCGAGGCTGATATACCCGAAATCATCGTTGTTGTCCTCGTCGGTGACGAGAATATAGAGATTCTTGCCGACGTGCGCAGAAAGATCTACGATCTTGCGGATGAGCTGATCGGTGATCCATGTGCCGTCGAAATCGGTATTGGTCACGGTTGCGAGGGGCTCTTCCTTTCCGTCTTCAAAGAACTGCACATAGACCTTGTCGCCGTGCTTTGCCGCGCCCATTTTGAACGCGACCTTGCCCGTCCCGGTGAGCCGGAAGACATCGGACCGGAGCGTCCCCGTCATCTTCTGGGTGCCGCCGTCCAAGCCGCTGAAGAACTTCTCGCCCGTCTTGTCGACCTCCACCCCGTTCACCGAAGTGCCGGAGATGACGCCGCGCGCGGAGAACGCCGTGCCCGACTTCGTCCAACCCGTCCACGTCGACTCATCCTTGTTTTCTTCGAATCCGCCGTTCACGATTTGCGTGGGGATCTCGGTAGGATCGCCGCCGGGGGTTTTCCCGGGGTTGTTGCCGTTGCCGCCGCAGGCAGCAAGCCCGAATGCGGTCGAGAGGAGCATGGCCGCGGAGAGGACTCCGATGGTCAGTTTCCCGAATGACTTCATAGTTTCAATTCCTCCTACTAATATTTTTTATTTAATCTACGACAATGTCGTATTTCACCGCACTGCGCAAAACCGCGTTGCCGCCGTCTGCGAAAAATTCGATCCCCTCGTCGTTTTCACCCGCATAGATGTTCGCCGTCAGCGTGGCACAGCCATCGTTGATGAAGACCTCACAGCTTGTGTTGTCAAGGAAGATCCTGAGCTTTATGATCCCGTCTGTGGGCGTCACCGCAACGCTCCGCGTGGAGCGGTTGGACTCGGCGCCCGAAATGATCGTGCCCGACTTGGAGCGGTCAAGAACGACCGTGCCGTGTTCGGCGTCATAATAGATACTCGTTTCATGGAACGCGCCCTTAAACACCTTTACGCCCGCACGCGCCGCAGTCCCCACTTCAAGCGCGACCTCGAGCTCGAGCGTGTCGCCCGAAATCCCTTCAAAGGAGACGCTGTCGCCGTCCCGAAGGTCGCGCCGTCCGCTTTCCGCTTTGTTTTGGCGGTAGTTCTCGATCTCGCGGACGGGAGCCTGATACAGTCTGCCGTTCCGAAAGGAAAGTTCGCGGGGAAGGATCATCGATCCCGTCCAACCGTCCGCAGCGGTCGGAAAGGCGCGGTCCCACATCTGCATCCACGCCGTCATGACCACTCTGCCGTCCGGCATATTCATCGTCTGCGCCGCATAGAAGTCAAATCCGCCGTCGATCTCCTCGAACTTGTCATAGGTAAATCTGCCCGACTTGGTATCCAGCGACCCCACCATGCACACGACGGAGTGCACGTTTTGAAATCTTGCGCCGTCCGTGGGAAGGTTCTGGGGACTGCAGATGAGAATTTGCTGTCCGTCCACCACCGCAAACGCAGGACACTCATACACGCCCGGAAGACGGTAGTAGTTGGGGCCGTTTGCATCGGAATTGTTCAACACATAGCCGACAAAATCCCATTCCAACAGCGACGTCGAGCGATAGAGCGCAATTTGTCCGTACCCGTTCACGCGCGTCCCCGCAAGGAGATACCAAACCCCGTTCATTTGAAAGACGTAGGGATCGCGGAAGTCCGCCGTGCTCATGGCGGGGCCGAGTTGTTTGGCGTTGATGACGGGATTGCGCCCGAGCTTGCTGAAGTTGATGCCGTCGGACGATCTCGCCACGCTCTGCAACTGATTATTTTGGCTGTCTACGCTTGTGTAGATGAGATAGAGCTCCCCATCCTTTTCGACTGCAGAACCGCTGAAACAGCCGTTCACGTCATAAACACTGTCGGGCGCAAGCGCAACGGGCTGATACTCCCATTTGATAAAATCTTTGGAGGTGACGTGTCCCCAATGCATCGGCCCCCATGCCGAACTGTAAGGATGATACTGATAGAACAGGTGAACGGTGCCGCCGTAAAAGGAGAACCCGTTCGGGTCATTGCACCACCCCACTTCCGGCATCACATGATAGCTGTGACGGTACCGCTGATTGACCCGGCCGCGATTTTGTTCAATGTAGTTGTTTGCAAGGAAAATTTTTCCCACAGGCGACTCTACTCCTTGGTAGTTGATCGTAAAGTCATCGACATTGATATAGTTGAAACCGTCTGTTCCGCTGTCGTTGTCCACGATTTTGATCCTCACTGTTTCGCCGATATGCGCGCTTCCGTCGAGAATGACACGATGCAGAACATTTGCCGTATCGTTCTCGTCAAATTCATCGTTTGCACGGCGCTCATATTCCGTTTCGCCGTCTTCACTCACAAGGGCAACATAGCAACGGGAAGTATTCTTCCCTGCGCCGATGAGGAATCCGATGATGCCGTTTCCCTTCAGCTCGAACGGCACGCTCAGGATGCTTCCCGTAGCCGAGCCGGACGCGCTCTCTTCTCCGTTGAAGAAGAAATCACCGACATAGTTGTAACCGACGCCGCTGCCGTCCTTGAGTTTTACGCTCACGCCGTGATCGGTAAAAGCCGAACCTTCTACGGTCCAACCCGTCAGCGTACCGATTTCGAATCCGCCGTTCCGGAAGGAATACTCTCCGATAAATTCTTCCTTTGCGCCGCATCCGCCAAACGCCGAAGTACACAATCCGATCCCGATGAGGCAAGAGATGATATTTCTCGCTTTCACGCCGCTCCTCCGCTATTTGTAAATGGATCTGAGTGACGTGATTTGAATATGCTTGACCGTCACATCGCCGCCTTCCGCAAAGAGCTCAATGCCCGTGGAAGCGAAATCCGCATAGGCGCGAATGGAAATCGCCTTGGAATCGTTGAAGAATGCCTCGACGAGAGAACGGTCTACGATAATATCCATCGTCACTTCGCCGGCCTTTGCCGCAAGCGCGCCCGATACGCGGCTGAGGCTGGCATTTGCCGCCTTGTTGAGGGTGGAACCGCTGATCGTTCCCGTATCCGCCTGATAGGTAAATACCGTCATGTCCTTTCCGGAATTTCCCATCTTCACGCGGACGCCGAATGAGGTCGCAGAGGTATTTTGGAAGGTGACGCGGACGCGCACCATATCCGAACCGACGCCGCCGAGGGCGGCATTCACGGCGGAAACGGTCGTGTTCTCCGCGGTATAGAGGGTCTCCTTGTTGTAATTTTCAAGCGCCTCCACAACGGCGATATTGACATCCGATCCGTCGTCATTGAGCCACACTCTTCTCGCAAAACCGACACAATTTGCCCAACCGGACGACGCAACATCCGAGGGAGTGCGCTGGTCCTGCATGATAGAGAAGAGATAGGCGTTGCCGGAGACGGGGTCGATCATGCCGCTGGGGCCCGTGAATACATTTGCACCGTAGTCGAGCAGATGCGGACTTTCAAACCCTTCATCGGGCGTAAACTTGCCCGTCTTGACGTCGAAGCTGCCGAGGAAATAATAGATCTTATTATCCGCCGAATCCGCAGGGGCGGGCGAAATGATAAAAATGTGCTTTTTGACGGTGCCCGCCTCGTTTTCGAGGGGCAGCATCACGGGGAGCTCCCAGGATGTGCCGAGGTTGGCAGGCTGGTTCTTCATCTCGTATACGGGGCCGCGATATTCCCAATTCATATCGACGGTGCCGTCGAAGTTGCAATGGAGCCGCGTCGCCGTATAGAGGAGCGCCGTGCCGCCCGAGGACGCGGTGCTTCCCGAGCAGACAAGCATGCACCAGGTGCCGCCTTCCTTCCAGAGATGGGCGTCGCGAAATTCTCCCCTTCTGCCCTGACCGTTCTGCTGTGCGATCGCAAGCTCGTCACAGACGATCCACTCGGAGAGATACGGATCGTCGGGGTCGGCGGGATAGGCGATGCCGATATTTTGATTCGAGATGAGCCCGCCCGGCCGGCTATCATTGCCTGCGGTAAAGAAGAGAAGCGGGATCCCGTTATCATCGTAGGTCACGCCGCCCGACCAGACGCCGTCCGGAGCGACCGAATCCGCCGCCGGTGCGATCACCTCTTTCATGGGCGTCCAATTCACCATATCGTCGCTGACGAGGTGTCCCCAGCAGATCTGGCCGACCAAAAAGTACGGCCCGAAGGGATTGAATTGGAAGAAAAGGTGGTATTTCCCGTTGTAATACATGGGCGCGTGCGGTTCATTCATCCAATGCTGATAGGGGCCGCCGTGCAACTGGGTCTTATAATAGTCCTCCGTGAGGATATTCTGCAGCCAGATATCCTCGAAGGCGATCTCGGGGAGATCATGCTCTTCGTAATACGCTTTCGCCTCTTCGGCGGTCATTGCCTTTGCGTAGAGTTTCACCTCGTCGAGGAGGCCGCTCACCATATTGCGGGATGCCGTCGCGTTGGTGTCCGGCTTACTGTTTCGGCCGATATACAGATACTCGTCCACCGCCGGGCTGATTTCCGCACCCTCGAAGAAGGTCATGGAATTGACAAGTTCGCCATTGAGGTAGATCGCCATCTCCCCTTTCGTGCCATCAAACACGGCAACAACGTGGTTCCATTCATATTTCCGGAGCGGATGACCGTCGTCCCACAGCGTGAGCCAACGGTCTCCGAGACCGACTTGGAAGCTCCATGCGCCGTGCCGCTGATAGCCGAGAATGAAGCCCTCGCTCTCGCTGCCCGACCGATACATCTGCGAAGCGATCGCGGTAAGTTTTTCATTCCCGTTCGCGGCGGCGTTCGGGCTGTCATACTCAAACGCACGGGGGGCAACATAGGCGCTGACCGTGAACTCTGCGCCGCGCACGCGAACATCCTCGTAATCATATCGGATAAAGTTGGAGTAGCCGTCAAACAGGACGCATCCCCCTACCACGCCGCGTTCCCGCCACTGGGGATCCTGCGGTTCGGCTTGGAACTTGGGATTTGACAGCACATATTGGAGCGTTGCATCCCTGACTTGCTTGGAACTGTCCTTGACCGTCGTCCCATGTCCTTCGTCAAAGGCGAGGTGCAGCATGAGACTTTCGGCATTGGGATCTGCGACCGTATCTTTGGTGCCGCAGGCAGTGAGGGAGAGCGCTCCGCCGAGAACAGTCGCACCGAGAGCCGCTGTGAGCATCAAAAGTTTGATCGTCTTCTTCATAGTCCCCTCCCCGAAGCCCCTCAAATGGACTTCATGAACCAGAGATCGTAATCCGCCTTTACCGTGGAATCACCCGCATAGAGAAACGAGATGCCCGTTCCCGTGTTATACGCCATTGCCGTGATCGTCTTGTATCCGTTGAGATAGATTTCTATCATGGCATGATCGATATAGATATCCACGGTAAAGTCGCCGTCGATGGCGAGATCGCCGCCGAATGTTCCGCGCGTGCGCTGATTCCCGCCAACGTTCCGCGTATTGATGGAAACGTATCCTTTGTCTGCGTCGAGCGTGAGATCGGCGTAATTTTTTCCGTCCTCCGTCAGCTTGAGACGGACGGTGAACGTACCGCTATGGAAATCGGAGAGCGCAAGCGACAGGTGGAGCATATCGAGGTCGCCGTCCGCAGGCTCGAGAGCCAAGTCTTCCCCGTTTGCGAGCGTTTCGCTGCCTTCTGCGGCGACGCCGTTATGGAGATTCTCGAGCTCCTTGATGGCGGTGACCTTCAAGTTTCCTTCATCGTCCAAAGAGAGCTGGCGAGGAACGCCTGCAGTATGGGCATACCCTGCCTTGTAATCGTCGGACCCGCTTCTCTGGCCCTGGATGATGGAGCAGATGATGACGCGGCCGTCGGGAAGCGTCGTGATCGTAGGGCCGGTGAAAGAGTTGTTGCCGTAGTCCATGAGCTGCGGCTCTTCACTTTCGGGAATGAAGCGCTTCGTTTGCTTATCAAATTCGCCGAGGAAGTAGTAAACATCGTTATCCGAGTTGTTCCCCGCAGGGCTGAGTGCAAACAGATACTTGGAGAGCGTCCGGGATTGGTTGTAGACCTTCGTCAAATTGACAAGCTCCCAGGTCTGACCGAAATAGCGCGGGTAATTCTTGAGTTCGAGAATGGAGCCGTGATATTCCCAGTTGAGGAAACTATCGTCCGTGGTCGAGTAGATATATGCAGTACCTTGTTCGTTATAGAGGCGTCCGCCGACGACCATGTACCAAACGCCGTCTTCATAGTAGACGTTGGGATCGCGAAATTCGCTCGCATAACCCATATCGGAGGTCAATGTGGCAACGCAAGTATCGCTCAGCTTCCACTCCGTGAGATCGGGGTCGGTCAGATCAACGGGCGTTGCGATCGCAACGTTCTGATTGCTGTGCGGGCTGGAGGTGCGGCCGTCGTCACCTGCGGTGATGAAGAGCACGGGAGTGCCGTCCGCCTTGTATGCCGCATTGCCCGACCAGATGCCGTCGGGAGCTACTGTGCCGCGCTCCATGACGATGGCCTCCTTGACATTGCGCCAATTGACCATGTCGGGGCTGACCCAGTGTCCCCAGCAGATATTGCGCCAATAGGGACCGATGGGATTGAACTGGTAGAAGAGATGATAGTTGCCGTTATAATAGAAGAGGGCGTGCGGCTCGTTCATCCAGTGCTGGGGAGGCGCCGCGTGATACTGCGGCTTATAGATATCGTCGTCGAGGATGGTTTCATCGAGCCAAACATCCTCGAAGACGGCCTCCTTGAGCTCCCCGTTTTCATCGCAGAACGATTTGTGGTAAGCGGCGACCTCTTCTGCGGTGAGCGCACCCTTGAAAAAGCGGAGCTCATCCATGAGACCGTTGAACATATTCAGGTTATAGTTGCCGCTGACCTCGCAGTTTTTTGCGGCGCCGATCATCATCGGCACGGTGCCCAAAGAGAAAGCGCCCTTGGGGCATTCGATCGAGGTGATCTTTACCCCGTTCTTGTAGGTCGTCAGGGTACCCGCTTCGCCGTCATAGACTGCCGTGAGATGGTTCCATTCATATCTCGAAAGCTCTTCGCCGAGAGGATTATTCGCTTTGTACCAAGTCGTGCCGTCGCCGATCTGGAAAGACCAATCGCCGTATTTGTGCATACCGAGCACGAAACCGTTCTTATTGAGGTCGCGCTGTTCCACGATGACCTGTAACTTCTCGTTGCCGTCGGCCCAAGAGGTAACGCCGTCGTATTCAAAGTAGCGGGGTGCGACAAAGACGTCGACGGTGAAGCTGTCCCCGTTCAGTCCGTTACGGCTGTTGGGGATCTCGATGTAGTTCGAATACCCGTCGAAGGCGAGGCATCCGCCCGAGATCGCGCTACGGGTGATCCGGCGGATCTCCTCGTCGCCCTTGAACGCCGCGTCTGCAAAGACATATTCCACGGGATAGGCATCGCCGAAGTTATCGAGAACGTCGTTGCCCGACTCCTCGTCGAAGTCGAGCGCAAAGGAGAGGCGCTCGGAGAGGACCTCTTGGATATTGTCCTCGGGCTCGGTGCCGCCGGGGTTATCGCCCTTCCCGCCGCACGCCGCAAGTCCAAACGCAAGCGTCAATGCACAGACTGCCGTAAGTCCTTTCAAAATCGAGTTTCTGTTTTTCATAATTTTCTCCTGATAGAATGATTCGGAATTATTTCAGTCCGCTGAAGGCAACGCCCTCGATGATCCAGCGCTGGCAGAAGATATAGACGATCGCGATCGGGATGGTGCTGAGCGTGAGCGACGCCAAGACGAGCGAAAGATCCTGCGGCTGGAAGTTGTTGATGATTTGCAGATAGGTTTGCAGCGGCATCATCGAAGGATTTCCGGCGAACATGAGCTGCGCAAAGACATATTCGTTCCAGCTCCCCATGAAGGTGAAGATGCCGACGGTCGCAAATACGGGGAGAGAACAGGGAATGATGATCCTGAAGAAAGATCTCAGCCGCCCGCAGCCGTCGATGTATGCCGCCTCTTCGAGCTCTTTGGGGATCCCGAGGAAATAAGAGCGGAACATGAAGATGTTGAACGGGCTGATCAATCCCGGAAGAATGTATCCGAGCAGTCTCACATTGAGCAGGCCGAGACTCTTGAGGATGACATATTGCGGAACGAGGGAAGTTTCCACGGGAACGATGAGGATGAGAATAATGATCGTCACCAAAACGTTGTGTCCCGGGAAGGTGAACCGGGCGAGCGCATAGCCCGCAAGGGAGTTGAGAACGAGTACGCCTGTGATGCTGAGCGCCGCATAGAGCACGCTGTTGAATATGGATCTACCGAATTGACTGAAGATCGAAAATAGCTGAATATACGAGTCAAACCAGTGGGCGGGCGAAGTCGTGGGCAAAAAGGTCAGCGCGCTGCTCATATCCCGATAGATGACATCCTGCGGTTTCAGGCTGTTGACGACCATCCACCAGACAGGAAAGAGGAATATGAGGCAAAGTACCGCAAGCAGAAGATAAAACAGGATTTTCGTGATCACACCGGAAACGGTGATCCGCTTTTTGACTTTTTTGATCGCTTTTTCTTTGACTGCTTCCATGATCCCGCCTCCTTATTTCGTATTATCCGTGCCGAGCAGCTTACGGATCGTGAGCGCAACGGTAGCCATAACAATGGTGTAAAAGAATGCAATGGCACTGGAGAAGCCGACGTCGCGGTATTCAAGGCCCTGCTTATAAATGTAGTAGGACATCGTCATCGTCGAATTGATGGGGCCGCCCTTCGTCATGATCATGGGCTGTGTGATGAGCCGGAACGCACCGATCAGCATGGTGACGAGAACGAAGGAGAAGGTCTCCTTGATCGAAGGCAGGGTGATATACCAAAAAGTCTGCACCTTGTTTGCGCCGTCAAGGGTCGCGGCCTCATAGATATCTCCGGGGATATTCTTGAGTGCGGAGAGGAAAATCAGCATTTGATAGCCGGCGCCCTGCCAAGCGGAGATAAAGACGATGACGTCGAGCGCTTGATGAGGGTCCTTGAGGAACTTCTGGCGGCCGATCCCGATGGCTTCGAGGATCGTATTGATGAGTCCGTCGTGCTCGTTCAAAAGGTTCATCCAGAGGAAGGATGTAACTGCCAAAGAGAGCATGACGGGAACAAAGAACGCCCAACGGAAGAATGTATTTCCGCGAATTTTCGTATTGAGAATGAGCGCAAGTCCGAGGGAGGCGCAGAGCTGGAGCGGCACGACCTTCACAACAAATTCGAGACTGTTTCCGAAGGCGGTCCATACCACTCGGTCCTTAAAGAGCAGTTCAAACTGCTTGAATCCCACAAAATGGACATTATTCAGCTTCAAAAGGTTGGCGTCGGTAAACGCATATCCGAGCGAGATGACCATCGGCGCAATGACGAAAAGGGAGCCGAGGATCAGTGCAGGCAAAAAGAAAGCGATCCCGACCTTTGTTTCCGCAATATTGTAACTCCTCCCGAATAGCTTGAAATACGCCTTCCTGACCTTGGCGGGCTTTTCTTCGGGCCCATCCGCCGGCGCTTCTCCAAGCTGTTTATCCTGTATTTCCTGATTTTCCATTTCGGTATTTCCCATTGGGCACCTCCTTATCATGATTCCCGTTTTCAGGGTCTCTTCCCCGCTATATACGCATATACAGCGGGGAGAAACCGAGGGGGGAGGAAAAAATGACTCTTTATGCGTCGATGTTGACGCAGAGCTCCGACGCTTGCTTCTTGAGGTCATACTTGCTGTCGCCGTACATCGTCTCGATGTAGGAAAGAAGCTGACTGAAGGCGCTTGAGATCTTGGGATAGTTGACCGTTACGGGACGGGGCGTCGCGATTTCGGTAAGGATATTCGCAAGGGATGCCGCCGCTCCGGTCTGGAAGTCTTGAATGGACGCAAAGGAGGACTTGTGGGTCGGGAAGGTGCCGATGGACTCATAGAGAAGTTCGCTTGCGGAAGCGCCCGTGAAATACTCGACGACCTTTGCGGCTGCCTGTTTGTCCTTTGCATTGGGCGTGACGCCAAAGCACCAGCTCCCGCAACCTGCACCCGCAGTCCCCTTCTTTCCGTTTGCTTCATAGACGGGAAGAGGCATGATATCGTAGCTGTCTACGAAAGAGCTGTAATTTCTTTTGATCGTGGAGATCGTCCACGGACCATGCACCTCGAAGGCAACCTCGCCCTGTGCGAATGCGTCGTCATTGCTGCCGTCGTAAACCCAGGTCTCCCCGTCGGTATCGGCCCCAAAGAAGGGTTCGAGGACTTTGAGCCCGTTGATGGTTGCATCGCTGTCGAAATAGCCCGTCGATTTTTCATCCGCGCCGAAGAAGGAACCGCCTGCGGAATAGACCAAGGGAGAATAGAGGTAGATCGCCCCCTCTTCGCCGCCGAACCCGAGATTCAACTTGATCTGATGCGCTTTCCCTGCGGCCTTAAGTTTCTTCAATGCAGTGAAAACGTCATTCCAGCTCCAAGGATTTTCAATGCTGCCGAATTGCGCTTCGGTATACCCGACCTCCTTGAGGAGGTCTTTATTATAGTAGAGACCGGTGGGAGCGTCCATCGCGGAGAGCGCATAGAGGCCGCCGTTGAAGGTCCCCTGCTCGACAACACTGTCTACATAGTCCGAAAGCGTTTCTTCGGAGATATACGCGGAAATATCCGTGAGAATTTCGGCATCCGCGTAAGCAGCAATGTTGGGAGCGTCAACCGCGAGGATATCCGGGAGACCGCCCGTACCCGCAGCAATTTCCGAGTTGATCGCATTCGAGAGCGTCTCTGCGGAGCTGTAAAATTCAAGGCGCATACGGATGACCTTGCCGTCGTCCGCCTTGATATCCTGCTCGTTGAAAAGCTCGGCGATGGTGGCATAAACCTTGCCCTCGTCCTCCGCCTCCGACTTGTGCGCCCATACGCGAACGACACGCGTTTCCGCATCGTCGCTGAACTCACCGCCGACAACGCCGCTGGGGCCGTTATTCCCTCCGCAAGCAGCGAATGTCGCCACGGCTGAGCCGCAAAGCAACGTTGCCGTTAGGATCGACAGAAACTTTTTCATCTTGATTCCTCCTCAAAAAATCAGCGATTATTTTTTCGGAAACGTTTCCAATTTTTTCCAAAAAGAAAACGGAAACGTTTCCATTTTGTGACAGTATAGCACCGGCTATGATGTTTGTCAATAGTTTTCGGAAAAATTTCAGATATTTTTTTCAAAAAGTGTTAATTTGAGATTTGCCGAGGCGCGAGACGCCCTCCCGCGAACAAAAAAGAGCCCGTAAGTTTCAGGCTCTTTTTTGCTTCATTCCCATAATGTTCGCGCTAAAAGGGCGGCGGCGCACGGGGCGCCGCCGCCCGAGAGATTCGCTATTCTTTATATTCCCGATACTTCATGGAGAATACTTCGACGGCCTTCCACTTCGCATTTTTCAGCGGTCTGCCGCGCGTGTTGGTGGCATCGATCGGGATATCCTCGGTGGAGATCTCGGACATGGTACCCTCGTCCGTCGTCACGGCGAGCATATAGGGCACGGTGACATAGTCGGCGTAGATGATGCTTTCATCGGAGAGCGAGGCGATGCGGACGCCCTTTCTGTAGCGGGGAAGCGGGTCGATCTGCGCGGCGATGACGCGCTTGAAACGGCCGTTCGAGATGGCGAGCGCGATCTCTCCCTCCCCGTCGATCTGCGACGCAAAGAGCACCTTGTCGCCCTCCGCGAGGTTCATGCCCTTGACGCCGCCGGCCACTCTGCCCTGCATCGGAATGTCGTCTTTCTTCGCGTTCAGGCACATGCCGCCCTTCGTGACGAAGAAGACGGTCGTATTTTCCTCTTCGGAATCGGGCTGGACCTCGATGACGCGGTCGCCGTCGTTGAGGCGGATGCCCTGATAGACCGTCTTGGCGATGGCGTATTCCGACCATGCCGTCTTCTTGAGCATGCCCTGTTCGGTGATGAACAGAAGATTGCCGTCCTTGGTATCGGCCTTGAAGAGCGCGACGGGCACATCGTTGTCCTCGGCGTCCTCGAAGAGATCCGAGAGCTTGAAACCGCTCTCCGTGAGCTTCTTCATGCACTGCTGGCCGCGGAGACGGTAGCAATAGCCGTGGTCGGAGAAGATGAGCGCCACCTCGTCCGACTTGATGGAGAGGCTCTTCGCGATCACCGCGCCCTTCTTGGCGGAGGCCGCAAGCGGACGCTTCACGTTGTAATTCTTGGCGTCGACGCACTTGATCTTTTTGTCGGCGGTGATGACGAGCATGCTGTCGACGCCGGGCTCCAGGATGTCGTCGCGCTCCACCGCGGGCTCCTCGGCGGACCCCACGACGGCCGATCTTCTCGGCATGCCGTATTTCTTCTTGATCTCCGTCAGCTCCTGTTTTACGACGTCGAACTGCAACTGTTTGCTGCCGACGATGGCCGTGAGCCGTTCGATGAGCTCTTTGAGCTGTTTGAGTTCTTCCTCGAGCTTGAAGACCTCGAGCTTGGTGAGGCGGGCGAGACGGAGATCGAGGATGGCCTGCGCCTGCCGTTCGGAGAGCTCGAACCGCTTTCTCAGTTTATCCCTTGCGTCGGGCGTGGAATCGGCGCCCTTGATGATCTTGATGACCTCGTCGATGTTGCGGACGGCGATGATCAGGCCCTCCAAGATGTGGCAGCGCTCCTTGGCCTGCGCAAGGTCGAACTTGGTGCGGCGAAGCACCACTTCGCGCTGATATTCGGCATAGTAGGAGACGATCTCCTTGAGCCCCATCAGCATGGGCTTGCCGCCCGCGATGGCCACCATGTTGATGCCGAACGATACCTCGAGATCGGTATATTTGAACAGATATTTGAGGAGCTTATTGAGGTCGGTATCCCCCTTCACCTCGATCACGGCGCGCATGCCACCGCGGTCACTCTCGTCGCTGACCCGCGTGATGGATTTCATCTCCTCCTTCTTTTCTTCACGGAGCTCGGCGATCTTGCGGAGCAAGGCGGCCTTGTTGACCTGATAGGGAAGCTCGGTGATGACGATGAGTTTCTTGTCGCCGTCCCCCTCCTCGATGCGGATCTTCGCGCGGATGCCGATCTTGCCCTTGCCCGTCTTATAGGCCTCCATGAGCTCGTGCGGAAGGATGAACCCGCCCGTCGGAAAATCGGGCGCGGGAATATACTTCATGAGCTCTTCCGTCTTGATGGAGGGCTTGTTGATGTACGCAATAACGCCGTTGATGGACTCGGCGAGGTTGTGCGGCGGGATATTGGTGGCAAGGCCGACCGCGATGCCCGAAGCGCCGTTGACGAGCAAATTGGGGAATCTCCCGGGAAGCATGTCGGGCTCCTTCAGGGAGTCGTCGAAATTGAGGGAGAAGGACACGGTGTTCTTGTCGAGGTCGCGCAAGAGCTCCAGAGCGAGCGGTTCGAGGCGCGCCTCGGTATAGCGCATCGCGGCGGCGGGATCGCCGTCTACCGAGCCGAAGTTGCCGTGCCCGTTGACGAGCGTGCGGCCCATATTGAAGTCCTGCGCCATGCGGACCATGGCGTCGTAGACCGAGCTGTCGCCGTGCGGATGGTATTTGCCCATGCAGTCGCCGACGATGCGCGCCGACTTCTTGTGCGGCTTATCGGGCATGAGCCCCATCTCGAACATGGTATAGAGGATGCGCCGCTGGACGGGCTTCAAGCCGTCTTCCACGCGGGGCAGGGCGCGGTCCATGATGACAAATTCCGCATAGGGAAGCATGGACTGGGGAAGGACTTCCTCAAGCGGCGTGACAAAGAGCTGCCCCTGCGGCTCCTGCGGTCTCTCATTCTTCTTCGCCATCGCTGTTCTCCTTCTTGAGTTTTACCTTGTCCATAAATGCGTCTTCCTTGTTGAAGTTGGCATTGCGGTTCAAAAATTCCTTCCGGCCCTCCACCTTGTCGCCCATGAGCATGGTGATCATGTTCTCGGCGGCAACGGCGTCTTCGAGGGTGACTTGCGTCAGATTGCGGTGGACGGGATCCATCGTCGTCGACCAAAGCTGGTCGGCGCTCATCTCGCCGAGGCCCTTGTAGCGCTGGATGAGATAGCCCCGCCCCACTTTGTCGATCTTCTCCTGCAACTCCTTGTCGTCATAGGCGTATTCCTCAACGCTCCCGTTGAGTTTATAGACCTTATAGAGGGGCGGCATGCCGATATAGACATGCCCCGCCGAGACGAGCGGACGCATGTAGCGGAAGAAGAACGTCAGAAGGATACAGCGGATATGGAATCCGTCCTGGTCGGCATCGGAGAGGATGATGACCTTGTGATAGTTGAGCTTGTCCAGATTGAAATCGTTGCCGATCCCCGCGCCGAGCGCCGAAATGATGGTCCGGATCTCCTCGTTGGCGAGCACCTGGTCGAGACGCTTTTTCTCGACGTTGAGCGGCTTGCCCCGAAGAGGAAGGATGGACTGGAACTGCCGCATACGGGCCTGCTTGGCCGTGCCGCCCGCCGAATCGCCCTCGACGATAAAGAGTTCGTTGAGTTCGGGCTTCTTCCCCGAGCAGGCGGCGAGCTTGCCGACGAGCATGAGACCGTCGATGCTGTTCTTGGCGCGGGCCGTATCCTTGGCCTGCCGCGCGGCAATGCGCACGCGCGCCGCGCCCTGCGCCTTCTTGATGATCTCCTCGAACGTCTTCTTATAGGCGGGGGCGGCCGCAAGGGATTTGAGCCCCTCCACGACGGCGCTCTCGACGGGCATCCTCGCCTCGGGATTGCCGAGTTTGGTCTTCGTCTGCCCCTCGAACTGGACGTTCTTCATCTTGATGGAGATGACGGCGGTGAGCCCCTCCCGGAAGTCGTCTCCGAGGAAATTGGGGTCCTTGTCCTTGATGAGTTTGTTGTCGCGCGCATAGGTGTTGAGCACGCGCGAGAGGCCGCTGCGGAAGCCCATCTCGTGGAATCCGCCCTCGGGCGTCGGGATATTGTTGACGAAAGAGAACAGGCTCTCGGTGAAATCCGACGTGTGCTGGATGGAGAACTCGACGAGGATGCCGTCCTTTTCCGTCTTGTAGTAGAGCGGCTTGTTATAGAGCGCCGTCTTGCCCTCGTTGAGGTAGAGCACGAAGTCGGAGATCCCGCCCTCGTAGTGATAGGTGACGGAATAGGGCTGGGTCGAGCCGAGGAGGTCGAGCTGAACGTTCTCCTCCGACTCCCCCACGCCCTCCGCCAAAAATTCATTGCGGGAGA
Organism: uncultured Clostridia bacterium; assembly: GCA_947627565.1. Taxonomy (GTDB): domain Bacteria; phylum Bacillota; class Clostridia; order Christensenellales; family Borkfalkiaceae; genus Gallimonas. The sequence goes on along the minus strand of CANQWO010000022.1, from coordinate 6,908 downwards.
TGCGCTCGTCCGTGAGCGTGATGGTGATGCCCTTGTTGAGGAAGGCCAGCTCGTTGAGACGGTTGGAGATGGTGGAGAGCTGGAAATCCGTCGTGGCGAACACTTCGGGATCGGGCAGGAAGTGGACGAACGTGCCGTGTTTCTTCGTCTTCTGCTTGGTATCGAGCAGGGGGCCGTCGGGGATGCCCGATTCCCACTTCTTTTTCTCGGGATCGTAATATGAATGGAAGCCCATCTCCCACGTCGTGCCGTCGCGCCAGACGCGCACTTTCAGCCACTTGGAGAGGGCGTTGGTGACGGACGCGCCCACGCCGTGGAGCCCGCCCGAGAAGGAATAGTTGTGTTCGTCGAATTTGCCGCCCGCGTGGAGCTGCGTAAAGACGACTTGCACGCCGGAGACTTTGGTCTTGGGATGGATATCGGTGGGAACGCCGCGCCCGTTGTCTTCCACGGAGACGCTGCCGTCTTTATAGATGCGCACGTCGATCGTATCCGCATAGCCGTTGGCGGCCTCGTCGATGGCGTTGTCGACGATCTCCCACAGAATGTGGTGCAGGCCTTTGGGCCCCGTCGAGCCGATATACATTCCGGGACGGAGGCGGACGGCCTCCAATCCCTCGAGAATGGTGATATCTCTCGCGTCATAATGGTTTTGTTGCATTGACAACCTCGAAAAATGTCGATAATACAAATATATTATACCATAGGTTGGGTCGAATGGCAAGCATTTCACAGTATTTTGTGGTGGGTTCGGAGAAAAGCGGACGCATGAAAGGCCCTTTTCCGCCCCGCATTCCGGGGACGTTTTCCGCGGCCTTTCGGGACGCCGCAACCCGAATGCGCACAGAAATGCGGAAGGCTTCCCCTTCGCGAGGAAGCCTTCCGCATGGATCGCCGCGGGCGGCGAAAAATTTTATTTGTCCAACCGATCCAGAATGTCGGCATACGAGGAAGCGATGGCGCCCGTATAGCCGCGCGGGGCACGGCGGGCAAAGAGAATAAAGTCCACACCGGCGCGTTCCGCGCATACCATGTCCGAGGTGAGGCGGTCACCGATCCAGACGGCGCGCGATTCGGCGAAGTCCGGAATGGCCGCCTTCACCGCCTCGGCGTATTCGGCGGACGGCTTGTCTACCCCCATCTCCTCCGAGATGAAGACGCCCGAAAGAAAGGGCCCGAAGCCCGCGAGTTCAATGTGCCGCCTCTGGATCTTCGTGCCGCCGTTCGTGACGATGTAGACCCGTCCGCGGCGGGAAAGCGTCTCGACGAACGCCCGCGCGCCCTCATACGGATAACAGACTTCCGCGAAATGATCGTAATATGCCGCGGAGACGGCCGCGGGGTCCGCGTCGATGCCGAACTCCGCGAAGAGCAGGCGGAACCGCTCCGCTTTCAGGGCCTCGCGCGTGATCCCGCCCCGTTCAAGCAGTTGCCAAAGGTCGTCGTTGATCCTGTGAAAATGCGCATAGAGCCCCTCCCCCTCGATCCCATACGCCGCGAGCGTCTCCGTAAAATTGACCCGCTCGGCCAAAGGAAAATCCAGGAGCGTCTCGTCCATATCAAGCAGAAAAATGTCTTTCATCGCATACCCCTTCCGAACGCTTGCCGCATCAGTACTTCGTCACCTCGCCTGCGTATGAGACCGCCCGTCCGTGCAGTAGACGGTATAATCGCACGTCCACTTGATGGAACTGTCATGCTTCCCCCTCGATCACGGCGAGCGCCGCGAGCGCGCGCGTGTATGCAATATACTTCTCATTCTCGGACATGCCCCTATCGTAAACGGCCACCGCCGAAAATTCCAGCCCCTTGCTCTCATAGACGCTCATCACGTTGATCCGCGTCTTGGAGAGTTTTCCGTCCGTGGAAAGCAGTTTGTAGCCCCTCTTGGCGAAGAGCGGCAAATATTCCTCCCGCGCGATCACCGCCTTGAGCCCGTGCTTCTCCCGGAAGAACGCTGTCACGCGCCGCAGCGGCAACTTCTCCACGGGGGCGCCCGCAAGGCCGATGGGGAGCATGTCTGCGTCGAGCACGCCGGAGACAAACGCCACGATCTCGTTGGTGTTGCGGTAATTCTGCTTTAAGGTATAGACGGGAAGGCCGAGCGCGTCCCAATTTTTCACGCCCCGCCACGGGGTGATGTTTTGCTTGAGATCGCCGAAGACGTTCAGCGCGGCGTCGCTGTGGATGCGGCGCAAAAGCGCATACTCACCCTCCGAGATATCCTGCCCCTCGTCGATGAATACAAATCCGTAGCGCGGCGTGAGCGCGCGGCCCGCCGCCGTGAGGAGATAGGCGATCGCATAGCCGTCGGACGGGTAGACGCCCTTCATGCCAAAGCGCTTTTTGTATTTTTTGATCGTCTCCCGATACAGCCAGCGCGCGATGTCTACGCCGCCCTTGCATCTGCCGAGCTCGGCGCAGTGACCCGTGAGCCGCATGACCGTAAAAAATTCACGGAAGAGCTCCAATCCCCCACCCATGTCCGCGATCATGGCGGAGATCTTCGAAATTTCGGCCCGCAATTCCTCCCGCCGCGCGATGCGCTCCGCATAGGTATAGACCTCCGTCTGGCCTCGTTTCAACCGGTAGCGCTTCAGATCGGCGATCTCCCGTTCGACGACTTCGTCGAGCGTCTTCAAATCGTCAACGGCCGCATCGAAAATTTTGGAGGCGCCGGCGGAGATGCTGTGCGCACAGCGATAGAACTCGGTGAACTGGCGGAAGAAATAATCGGGACTCCGCGGCGCTTCGTTCAAAACATAGCCGAGGAAGTCCTCCACCTGCACGAATGCCCCCATGAGCGTGCGGAACGGTTTTGTGAAATAGAAACCGCCGTCTTTGCTCTCCTTCATCTCCCCGAGCACGGCGCGCCGCACACGGGTGGAGGCATTGCGGATCTTGGTAAACCCCTCCTGCCGCATCGCGCATTCGGAAAGAAGACGGCGGGAGACTTCGCGGCACTCCTCGCCCGCAAACAGGCCGTATATGCCGTCGTAGATCCTGGCGACCTGCTTCTCGACGTCGGCGCAGAAACGGGCGGAATAGAGATAGCCGAGATAGGCCGCCGGCTCGCGCTCGCCCGTGAGGCGGGAGGCAAGGTCGATCCCCTCGTTTTCCAGCGCACGGAAGAAGTAATTTTTGAGCGTGACCGTGCTCACCCGCTGCAATTCGAGCACCTGCGAGAGCTCGTCGATGAAGGCGTTGAAGGAATCGGAGGGCGTTATGACGAGCACGTCGCGCGCCTTGAGCGCCTCGTTGTTATACATGAGATAGCTGAGACGGTGCAGAAGGATCATCGTCTTCCCGCTGCCGGCGCAGCCCTGTAAGACAAAGCTCTCCCGCTCGGGCAGCGTGATGATCTCGAACTGTTTCTCCTGAATGGTCTGGATGATGTCGCGGACATGGATGTCGTCTTTGCGGCTTCGGATTATGGATCGCAAATAGGGATCGAACAGGATCTCCTCGTCCCGCCCCGCGATCTCTTCGGGCGTGAGCACGTCCCTGACGGACAAATACTCGTTCTTGAAATCGAGCAGTTTGCCGTTTTTTACGGAGAGCGCGCGCCGCAAAACGGTGCGGTACGCATATTCGTTGATGGAGAATTGCACGCGGCTCTTTTGGTAATATCGCACGGCGAGCGGCGCACGCCAATCGACGATCTCGAGATTGACGTCTCCCCGCTTCCCGATGTAGTAGCTGTTATACCCTTCGATGTCGTCGACGACGTCCATGCGCGCAAAGTACGGTTCGGTAAAGAAACAGCGGTAACTATCGCGCTTTTTGACGGTCGCGGCGATCTCCGCGTTCAATTCCAGGATACGGCGATAGTCCTCGGCGGAATAGTTCTCCTTCTCGCGAAGAGACGCAACCTCCGCTTTCAATTCCTCGATGTGGATTTTATAGCGACTCAAATAGAAAATCTTGAGCGCCGAAAGCACGGCTCTCAGATGTTCCTCTTCATATGCGAATTGCTCCCCCTCGTCTAAGAGGGAAAGATACCAGGTTCGCTCCGCCTGCTTCTTGGGGCTGAGTTTTTCCCGGATGTTTCCCGTTTCGCTCACGTCGCCTCCTATCTCATCTTGTATCTTACCACATTTTTGCGGATCCGTCACGGTTTTTCGGAAAATTTTTCGGGAAGACAAAAAAATCCACCCCGAACGGGGTGGATTTTTTCGGTTCAACGATTATTCATCGTCTTCTTTGCCTTCTTCCTCCGGGAGTTCAACATCGGGAAGCAAGGGCGCACTCTCGACGACGTCGTTCGCGTCCATGTTCCAGAACTCGGGCGCCTCGACTTCCTTGACCTTGATCTCGCCGTCGGCAATGAGTTGCTCGGTGCTGCGATAGTTGAGCGTGTAGTTGTTGTTCTCCAATTCGCCCTGCTCGATCTCGAGCTTCTGCATGAGCAGATCGACCATGATCTTCGCATACTTGAGCGAACGCGCGCTCCTCACCTTGAGTTTGGTCGGGACGTCCTCATACTTCGAGACGTCGGAGACATCCTTGTGGTGATATTTCGGATCGAGCTCGTTGGGATCGAGCGCAATGTACATGAAGAGCGACTTGCCCTTGAACTGCAACTTGCAGATCTTCTCGCGGCCCTTCGAGAACGAATCGTAGCCCCAACTGATGCGCGAACGAACGAACTTGTAGGACAGGATGTAGTTCTTGAGATCGTTGTACATCGACTTCGCGGGCTCTTCGGCCTGAGACAGGCGAGCCGTGAAGCTCTTGTCGTAGACCGTCATCGTCTCGACCACAGGAGCAAGCTCTTCGGCTTCGGCGCTCTCCGCCGCGGCGCCAATCGGCGTCGCGCCCTCGGGCTGTGCCTCGGCTTCTGCGGAACCTTCTGCGGGCGCTTCCTCTGTCGGCTGCGCTTCGGCTTCTTCCGCGGGCTGCGCTTCGGTCTCTTCCGTAGGCTGGGCTTCGGCTTCCGCCTCCGCTTCGGCCTCTCCGGTCTCCTCGCTCGTCTCGGTCTCTTCGGTGGTTTCGACTTCCTCTACCGCCGTCTCTTCCGCGGGTGCCGCAACTGCTTCGGGCTTCATCTTCACAACGTAGACGATGAGCACGATGAGCGCGATCAGGAGAAGCAATGCGATGAGCGAGAGCGCACCGAGCAGCCACCAGTTCATGGTAGGCGCATCGTTGTAGCCGACCACGGCGAAGATCGAGAAGCTACTCGTATAGCACACCATGAAGTCGTTCTCTCTCGTCGCGGGGGGGCTGACCTGCTCGACTGTGTTGCCGTGAATGTGGACAACATAGAGATGATCGCAATCTTTCAGATTTTCGGGGATCTTGAGGCTGATCTTGAACTTGCCGCTCACGGCCTGTTCGGTGCCGGAGGCATCTTCAAAGTGGATCTCGAAGCCCGTCGCGCCGACAAACTTGCCTTCCTTGAAGAGCGCCTTGATCTGATCGAGATAGTCATCGAGCAAAGCCGCTTTGCTCGTCGGCTTCAAATCCTTGGAGACGTCGCCCTCGGTGATCTCGACGGTGACGTTGCCATCGGACAGAGGCCACTGGTGGTTCAACGGCCAGTTCTCGGTGGAAGGCTGGCCCTCGGCGTTGATCTTCCATTCCAAATCGCCAAAGCGGACATTTTCACGCTCGTCTGTCCCTTTGAACTTGTAGTTGTCGTTGGTCAGCGTGACCTTTACATAAGCGGTATAGGTGCCGGCCGCGCTCTGCTCATTGTCAACAGCAGTAGACTTGAATCCGTTGTTGAAGTCGCTTGTGAGCGCCGTATTGGTGGGCGTGACGGTGACTGTCGGCGTGACGGTGTGGGAACCGAACGCGAAGGGCGCGGTGTAATTCCATTTAACGTCGACATTGACCTCGGCGCGGGCGATTTTGAAATCATACGTCGACTTAGCCTCGGTGCCCGGCTTGAATACATAAAGGTTGTCTTTGATCTGCAGTTCAACTCTGTAAGAACCCTGGTTTGTGGGCATCTCGGAGAGTTTGGTATTGGTAGTCTTGTTAAAGTAGACAATGTCGAGACGATTGCGATCGTCCTGAGACAAGCCTGTGGGTTTGGGTGCCTGCGGCTTAGCGTTATAGGTAAGGTTGGATTCGCCCCACGTCACGCCTGTGAGGTCGATCCAGTGCATTGCCTCCAATTCCACGGAGAGTTCAAATCCCCAATTCGCTCCCGCGTTGGATTTGCCGCCGAACAAATAGTTCGAGGCCTTCAATCCTTTGTTGAGCGTAACCGTGGCCTTAACGGTATAGTTGCCGACGCCCTTTATCTCGGTCACCGTTTGGGTACCCTGCAAATAGGTGAATGCAACGGTGTAGTAGACGTTCGAAGCGCCCTGATAGGCATGTGCACCCGTCTCGAACATCTTCGTCGCTATGTAATCAGTCCCGTCGGCAGGAAGTTTCAGCGTGAGGGGCTCCTGAGCCGGCACATCCTTCCAGGTATTGGCAGGCGCGGCGATATCCAAAGGCTTGATGGTCCACGACTGCGTAAGATCGGAATCGGAGTAGTTGAGTACATAGTTGTTGTTCTTCGAAACAACTCCGGTTGCCGTAACCGTATAATTGGAAGCGTCCGTCTTGACGTTGTCGGTGAGCGCGGGCTGAACGAAGTACTCGTCTTCTTGGCCCTTCAGTTTAGCGTCCGTGAAAGCAACGCTGACGCTCATGGTGTGCGGTTTGCCGTCAAAGGTGACATGGAAGTTATCGGTTTCCTTATCCGATTTTCCATCGAGCAACCAATTGTATTCGACATTGAGTCTGACAGGTTCGATGACAAGGAAGTGGAACGTCGTACTAAGCCTTGCCCCTATTTCGCCCAAAGAATCATTATCGAAGTCAATGCTATTTGGATCAAAATCCTCAACTTTGGACTGCATGAACTCCATAAATCCGGACTTTGTCCACTCGGGTTGCATGGGATA
>CANQWO010000021.1 GCA_947627565.1 uncultured Clostridia bacterium | reverse complement strand
AGCTAAAGCTTTTCACCACCGGCATAGCCGGTGGATTTCTACGAAACTCCGCTTCACTCTGTTTCGTTTCCTATAGAAAACGGCCCGCCGCTTCGGAAGAAGCGGCGGGCCATTCATTCGATTCCCGGCTTTTATTTCCCGACGCGGGCCAAAAGCGCCTCGACGTCCTTCTGCACGACGGGAAGCACGCTGCTCGCCGCGGCCTCGCTCTCCGCCTTGATGGAATAATAGATCTTCAGCTTGGGCTCCGTTCCCGAGGGCCGCACGCAAATAAAACTGCCGCCCGCAAGTTCATAATACACGCAATTGCACTTGGGAATGCCGAGCGGCGCCGTCTTCCCGTCGCGCGTCCTGCGAACGTCGGCCGAATAATCGCGCACCGCCACCGTCTCATAGGGGCCAAACCCGGCGACTTCCACTTTTTTGAGGCCGTCCACAACGGCGTTCATCTCCTTCATCGCGTTGAGGCCCGCATATTGGACGGACACATTCTTATCGAGCACATACCCGTATTTCCGATAAATTTCCATGAGCCTCCCGTAGACGGTCTTGCCGATGTATGTATAGTAGCAGACCATCTCCGCGCACAGCATGGAGGCGACAACTGCGTCCTTATCGCGGGCATGGGTGCCCCGTAAATAGCCACAGCTCTCTTCAAAGCCAAAGACGAAGGTGTGCGAACCGTCCGCCTCCCACAGCTTGATCTTTTCGCCGATGAACTTGAATCCGACGGGCGTCTCGAAGAGCGCAACACCGAACTCCTTGCAGATGAGCCCCGCCATGCCCGTCGAGACGAAGGACTTGACGACGGCGGCGTTCGCGGGCAGCGCATGCTCCTCTTGAAGACGGGTGAGAATGTAGTCGAGGAGCAGGATGCCGACCTGGTTGCCCGAGAGCGCATGGAACTCCCCTTTCTCGTCTTTGACGGCCACGCCCAAGCGGTCGGAATCGGGATCGGTGCCGAACACGACGTCGGCCTTGATCTCATTCGCGAGCGCGATGCCCATGGAGAGCGTCTCCTTAAATTCCGGATTGGGGACGGCCACCGTGGAGAACGCGGGATCCTCCGTCGTCTGCGCCTCGACGACGGTCACGTTGATGCCGAGCTTCTTCAAAATGCGCATGACGGGGACATATCCCGAGCCGTGGACGGGCGTATAGACCAGCTTCAAGTCCTTGCCGCACGCCTTGACGGCCTCATCGGAGAGCGTGAGCCCCGAGAGCGCTTCGATATAATCGTCGTCGACCTCTGCGGGCACGGGCACGATGAGCGGGCTCGCGGGATCCCCCGTCACCGAGAGATAATCGGTGATCTTGCCGATGAATCCGACGACGACGGCCGTCGCTTCGGGCGACATCTGCGCCCCGTCTTCGCCGTAGACCTTATAGCCGTTGTATTCCTTGGGATTGTGCGACGCGGTGATCATGATGCCCGCGGCGGCGCCCAAACGGCGCACCGCATAGGAGAGCATGGGCACGGGATGAACGCGCGAAAAGAGGTAGGCTTTTACGCTGTTCTTCGCCAAAACCGCCGCGGCGGCCTCCGCAAAGAGGCGGGAATTTTTTCTCGTATCGTAGGAAATGACCACGCCCTGCGCCGCCTTCCCGGGGAGCGTCTTGATGTACTCCGCAAGCCCCTGCGTGGCGCGGCGGACGGTATAGACGTTCATCATGTTGACGCCGCAGCCGATGATGCCGCGCATGCCCGCCGTTCCGAACTCCAATTCCCCGCCGAAGCGGTATTCCTGTTCCTTTTCGTCGTCTGCGATGGCGAGAAGTTCCGCCCTGTCCTCCTCGGCAAGCCTTGCGTCCGAGAGCCAACTGTTGTAAAGTTCCCGATAGTTCATATACCCCACTCCTTTTTGATAAGGCGCGCTCGAGGGCGCGCCGAAATTTTTATCAATTCTCCTGATGGTCGATCTTTTCGTCGTCGGGGCCCGAGATGACGTCCTTGGCGACAAAATACTTCATGCCCTTCGTCTCATAGTAGTTGACAAACTGCATCACGATGAGGAACAAGAAGCTCAGGGGGATGGTCAACAGGAGCCCGCTGCCCGCCGTGAAGACGGCAAACCCGACGTTGACGAATACGATCAGATAGCAGGCGACCAAAAATCCGCCGAGGCGGCGCGCGAAATCCTTCCTGCACGCCATCGTCTCCTTCAATGCGCCGAGGACCGACTTCTTCCCCTCGATCATGGCGGGCATCCACGCCGAAATGAAGGTCAGTTTCACCGCCTGCAAGACGAGGATGGCCGCCATGGTGAACGCCACGGAGACGATCACGGAGAGCACGCCGAACGACGGCAGAAGCGACGGCATATAGAAGAACAGGAACCAGCAGGCCGCAAGGGAGAGCACGTCATAGACGAAGGCCAACGGCACATAGACGAGCTGATAGAGCGCCGCGCGCGGCAGATTGCGGAAGTAGGAGACGGCAAAGCGCGTCTGCGCATAGGAGCTCATGCGGTCGTTGATGATGCCCGCGATCGCAAACTGCGCGATGCCGTTGACGATGCGCTGCAACAGATACATGAGGCAGACGCCGATCACCGACCCCACGATGTTGCCCATGTTCGCGACGAGCAGGGAGCCGAACGCCAGAAGCGCGCTGTGGAAGTTGGTCTGGAACTCCGTGAGCGCGGAGGCGTCGCCGCCCGTCAGCGAGAGCGCCAGAGCGCGGAAAAATTCCTTCACGAGGCCGGTCAGCGTCTGAAATTCGGCGCTCTTGACGATGAACGACAGCCCAAACGTCAAGATGAGATAGACGAGACTATAAAAGATGACGCCCGTCACCACACGGTATAGGACGAGCTTGAAGACGTTGGAAAAACAGTCGACCGTGATGGTCGTTGCGCGTTTGAACCGCATATCAATACTCCTTGTAACTGTGGAGAAGGTCCTCCCGGTCGAGCTTGTCCGTCTCGAAATAAGCGGCCTCCATGCGGACGCAGAAACTCATAAACAGCAGAGCGAAGACGAGTACCGCGACGAGGCGGAAGACGATCTCGGGAAGCAGGGCCGAAACGCCCAGGACGAGCAGAGCGGCGACGAACGAGACAAGGTACGAGAGAATGAGATTGCCGCGGATGCCCACCATCAGGCGGTAGGAATAGAGGAAGGCGTCGTAGAACCCGAAGCCCGTCACCTGCCGGCAGGGAAGCCAGAGATAGAACACCGTAACGAGATATAAGAGCGCGAGCGTGAAGAGCATGAACGCCACGAGGAACAGCACATAGAAGAGCGCCGTCTGCGGAATGTTGGCGAGGAGATAGAGGAGGGCGGAGAAGAGCAGCGCCCAGAGCTCATAGAGGACGACGTACACAAGCACGACGACGAAGACGGGGAAGAGCAGATCGAGAAAGCTCCTGTCGATGCCCGAGAGCGTGCGTTTGCCGATGCGCATGTGCTTCTCCACGATGGCAAGGAGCAATGCGGAGAAGAGGACGACGCAGAGAAACGCCATCGCACTGAAAATGCCGCCGAGCGCGGAGTCGATCCGGATAAAGCTGAGCGTGCGGAAATACCCCAAAAAGTCAAGCCTCGGGTTGCCCGAAAAGAACCCGTGCATGAGTTTTCCGATCTCGCTGTAGTCGAGCGCCAACGCCAAAAATACGGCGGGCATGACCGCACAGGGCAGAACGAACCAAATATTCCGGATGATATACATCCAACTGTCGAATAGTTTGCGCATACGATCCCTCGCCTAACATTATATAACAAATCTCCCGCGCTGTAAAGTATTTTTCGGAAATTTTGTCACAGGGGTCCACTCCCCCGCGTTCCCGCACCCGCAAGGGGAGATCGCGGACATGCCCCCCGCCCCGCCGGCGAAGGCGTCCGCGTCCCTTCACGGTTTCCCGCGGAAGATCTTGCGGCGGAAGAAAACAAGGAGCGCGGCGGCCGCCGTCACGGCAAAGACGACGAGCGAGAGATAGTCGAGGCGCGGCGCCGCGAACATGACGATCAGCGACGCGAGATACCCCGCCCCGCCGGCAACGGCGAGCGCCGGGCCGTTTTCGGCGCCGACGGACGGGAATGCGTCGGAAACGATGCTCCCCGCGAGCATCTCGGCCAAGGAGAGGGCCAGCGCCGTCGCCGCAAACGGGACGCGGTCAACGTGCTCCCCGAAGGAAGCCCCCTGCGCGGCAAGGGCGAGATACACCCAGCCGACCGTCGCCAACGTCCCGCCGACGGCGAAGAGCGCCGTGACGATGTACGGGCGGGATTTCGGCTTCGCGAAGAAGGTGACGACAAAGGCGGCGAGCGCGATCAATGCGGCGGCGGCCGGGAAGGCAAGCAGCCACCAGACCGTCCCCATCCGGTCGACGGTCCCCGCCGCGTAGTGGACGGAGACCTGCCCCGGGAGCATGGCCGATATGACCGCGAACACGATAAGTCCGACGGCAGTGACGACAGTATAGACGATAGACTTTTTCATATCAGGGATTCAAAAATTCGGCGAGCCCGTTCATGAGCCGCCGCAGCATGGCGGGATTGAGCGAATAGATGACGGTTTGCGCGCGGCGCGTCGTATTGACCAGTTTTGTCTCCCGCAGAACGGAAAGATGATGGGAGACCGTCGCCGCCGAGAGGGAAAACTGGTCCACGATCTCCCCCGCGGTATAAGGGCGGCTTCTGAGAAGATCGAGGATCTCCCGCCGCGTCTCGTCGGCAAGCGCGCTCCACACATCCATCATTGTTTTTTCCTCCGTATTTCGATTTCTGTCTAAATACTATCACGTTCGGCGCGTTTTGTCAAGATTTCTCGCAAATTTTGCCCCGCGATTTTTCGATAATTTTCGAAATACCAACGCCCGCCGCCCCGCCGCGCAAAAAAGTCCCCCCGAAGGAGGACTTTCGCCTGTGGACTTTTTTCAGAATGCGAGGATGGGCCGCACGCTCTTGTCGGCGTTGGTCGCCTGCTCCTCGTAGCTGTTGGCGCTCGTCTTGTCATACATAAAGAACCGGAACGGCCTGACGCCCGCGGCGATGGGAAGATATTGGCCCTGCCGCTGGATATCGGGATCGCTGCTGTCGGCAAGAATGTCGATGGCGATGTCGTAGCGGTGAAGTCCGCCGCGCGCCGCGCTGAGTTTGGAGACGTCGAGCAGGGAATAATTTCTGCCGCCGCCGTAGAACGCAAGCCCGCCGTGGACGTGGTCCTCTCCGTCGATGATGTCCGCAAACCCCTCTTTTTCGGCGCGGACGAATTGCAGCATCGACGCGATATTCAAGCGGAGCCAATCGCCGACGAAGCCCGCCGTCGGACTGATCTGGATGAGCGTGCTCGAATCGATGCGCCCGATCTCCTTCCAGTCGTAGAGGCGGACGTCTCCCTCCAATCTGACGACGGAAGCGAACGACGTGCCGCCCGTGCCCGGCCAGGCGTTGGCGCCGGCGAACTGGTCGCCGAGCGAGAGGTCGAGCCCCGCCGTGAGGAGCGGCCCCGCGAAATTGGCCTCCACGCCGACGGAAAACAGGCCGCTCGTATCGAGGACGCTGTCTTTGATGGTCAGGTCGGTGATGACATATTTTTGATAGAAATACGCGTCGTCGAGATGCTTTTCGGGATCGGGGTCATACTCCCTGCCCTCGCTGTCGGTGAGCGCGGGTTCGGAGCCCAACGTCTCGCCCGCATGCAGTGCGAGATTGGAGCCCGTCTTGACGATGAACTCGCGCGCATAGGCGAGCACACAGCCCTCGATGCGGACATGGATGCGCTCGTTGTCGCAGCTCTCGTGGCGGGCGAGGCTCCCGATGAAATAGGAGCTGTACTGCGGCGTCACGTCGCGGTTGCCGCCGTAGACGCGGACGACGTTGCGCCCGTTGCGGATGCGGCAATTCAATACGTTGACGTCGGCATTGATCTCGAGCGTCGTGCCGACATTGTTGAGCCGGGTGAGGTCATACGTCCCGTCCTCGCCCGCGAGCGACGCGTCGCTGCAGCCGAGGAGCACCGTGTTGTAAAGCGTCACGCCGTCGGTCCGGCAGAGGAAGGCGATGTTGTCCTGCGCGGCGACGGAGGCGGTGTCGGCGTATTTGACGAAATTCAGCGGCCCCCGGAAGAAGATGCTGTTGCCCGTGCCGTCCTTTGCGTTGGTGAAATACTCGGCGTTGACGGAGTAGCCGTTGCCGTAGACGCTCTGTCTGAACTCCACGACATAGTTGAGATAGGCCGCCTCGGGCGTCCCCAACGTCCTGTAAAACTCGGTATTGTATGTGGAATACATGGTCTTGAGCAGGGCGCGCCGCGCATCGACGGAGAGCACGCCGCCCGCGGAGGACGTCCCGAGCATGATGTCCGCGCCGAGCACGATGGCGTATCCCGGCTGATTCTCCGTCGCGTCGAAGAGCTGGTCGCTCGTCTGCACGCGGACGGCATTTTTGATGAGATTGAGCGTGACGGTGGTGCGGACGTTGCGTTCAAAGCTCCCGTTGCCCGCCCATTCGACGGGAATAGTGACTTCGGCGGGCTCCCAGAGGTTGCGCATCTCGATGACGAGCTGCTGCTTGACCCTGCCCGTCTCCGCGTCGAGCGCATTGGCGAACGACAGCACGAGGCCCTCGCGCTCGAGCTCCTCCTGCGTCTTCTGCTCGACGAGAACGACGTCGTTCCCGTCCGCATCCTTCGCGGTCCTGCGGACGGCCACGCTCCCGAACGCGAGATCGCGGGTGTCCACGGTGGTATCGGTGTTGACGACGCCGCCCTCCGTTCCGCCGGACGCCTTGGCCGCGCGGATGTCGATGGTATACGCGGGTTCGGGGACAATTTTGAGCGTCCCGTCCGAGGCGTCGTAGCGATTCCCCGCGACGGAGAGCACCCTTCCGTCACTGCGGGCGACCTGTTCCGCCTCGCGGCTCTCCACCAGATCGAGCGAGAGAATGTTTTCCATGACGTCGACGGCCACGCGGAGCGGCGATACGCTCGTATAGGGGACGACGACCCCCTCCACCTCGCGGGCGGGCCAAACGTAGAGCAGCACGCGGGAGACCTTGCTCACCGCCCGCACATTGCAGACCGACCAATCGCGCACCGCGTCGCCGTAGGTCAACCGCAGGGGCAGACCGCCGAGCGCCTCATAGTCCTTTTCGTCCATGAGGACGCCGCGCTCGGTGTGCAATTCCCATTTGTAGACGACGCCCTCGACCTCGAAATCGGGGATGGCGGAGAAGGAGATCTCCGTATCGAGGAGGAGCGCCTGCGACGGGACCCCCTCCTCGTTGTCGAAGAGCTTGAAGCTGTCGCCGATATTCGCACGGAGCTTGAACGAGAAGGCCTCGAAGGTGAACGTGAGCACCACGGTCATCTCCGCGCCGTCTTCGCCCTCAAAGCCGACGGTGAGCGTTTGGTCGCCGCGGCCCGTATCCGTAAAGAGCAGAGAGAGTTTATAGTTGGTGTAATCCCCCGATGCGCTCTTCTCGTTCTCGGTGATCTCCGTCGCGACCGAAGGCGTCAATGAGATGTTATCCCCATACCATGTCTGAAGGTAGACCGTCGTTGTTGCGGTCAGCGTCGAAGCGGTCTCGTCGTCGAGACTGCCGAGACGGAAGAGGATAGGTTCGTCCGCGTCGCTCACGCCCTCGCCGTTGACGAGGATGGGTTTGCCCGTCGGGATCGTGTCCTCCGTGAAATCCACGGTGAGGCGGACGTGCTTGGTCGCCGTCTCCTCCGGTAGTCCGGGCACGAAGACGTCGAACTCCACCGTCTCCCCCGCAAAGTTGAGACGGAGCTCGCTCTTGGCCTCGTCGAGCGTGGCATTTCCCGCAAGCTCCAAAATGCGCGGAATGGCAAACGAGGTCCCTGCGGGGATCATCGCCGTCGCATAGGCATAGACGCCGGGCGCGACGGTCCCCGTATAGAGCCCGTCCGCCGTCTCCGCGACGAGATCGGCCCCCTCTGCGTCATCCTTGTGCGCAAGCGTGAACGTATAGTCATAGGCGCGGGACGAGACGACGTTGAACGCGAAGCTGTCGCTCATCCGCCCCTCCTTGCTCGTGACGCGAATGACGGTGTTGCCCACCGTGTCGGCCTTGACGCGGAACACATTGGTCTCGCCCTCGACGGGCAGGGCCGTGACGGGGACCTCCTCGTCCTCGCCGTATGCGGTCCCGTCGGGATGTTCGTAGCTGACGATCACGTCCTGCGCCGCGGCCTGCGGATAGACGTCGACGGAAAATTCAAAGTCGTCCGCATAGTCGAGCAGTTCGACGGTGCGCGTGCCGCCCTCCGGCTTGTTGCGCAGTCTCACGCTCGTGACCGTCGGCGTCGCGCCGAGCGGCACGTTCATCATCTGCGAGAAGACGACCATGAAGAGGAGCGGAAGCACGAGCATGAGCGCAATGACATTCTTTCTCAAAACAGACCTCCCCCGCTGAACTCATAGTATTTTTTCTTGAGTCGGCAGACAAGATAGAGATAGGAAACCGCGGCGATCACGACCGTGATCGCGCTCGCGATGACATAGCTCAGATACCCCATGGAGGCGTCGCGCACGAACATCAAACGAACGATAAGTACGACGGCGCCGATGACAAACGACACCACCATGCCCAAGACGATGAGGGTGGAAACCGTCCCGGACGACTCCTTGATCTCCCCGTCGTCCTCCGTCGAGAACTTGGCGTGATTGAAGTCGTAGCGCGTCGCAAAACAAATTTGCGCGAAGCTGAACACCGTCCCGATCCCGAAGACGAAGAGCGCGATCTGCCAGGTCACCTGCCCCGCCCAGAACAGCACGACGGCCGAGATCATCTGGGAGATCACCGAGACGATCATGCAGAACAGCACCTTGGAGAAGACGACGCTCGTATGGCTGATCGGCAGCGCCTTGACGGAATAGAACATCGTCCCTTCGCGGCTGATGTTCGTCGAGCAGAACACGTTGGTGAGCGCCGAAAAGAGCAGCGTCAGAAAGAGCGCGAGCTCGAGCGTGCAGTCGATGCCGATCTTGTCCCGCACCATCGAAGCGCCGATGTCCATGCAGAAAAACACCATGAGGGGCATCAAAACGGCGACGGAGAAGTAGGAAAACATATATGCCGGCGTGCGGAAGATCACAAGAAATTCCTTCTTCATGAGGGAGCCGAACGACGAGCCCTTGGTCGCGACGTCCTGCTCGCGATACATAAAGTTTTCGTCGCCCGAGATGCGCGCCTGAAGCGCGCGCGTCAGGATCCTTCGGATGATGAGCATGGAGACGACGGCGCACGCCGCGACCAGCAAAATGATCCCGATCGTATCGTAAACAAATTCATGTCCGAGCAAAAAGCTGGAGATCCAATTGCAGGGATAGAGATAGGAAACGACGACCTTGATCACGGACATGGTATGCCCGTTGAAGACGGAGGAGAAGTCTACGCCGACCATGAGGTCCTTCATCGCGGTGAGTATAAACGAATAAACGACAATGGCGCCCGCCGTAAAAAGCGTGATCGTGATGAAGAGCAGCGTAAACCGCGGCTGCAGGAATTGGCGGATGGCGTAGAACGGGAGCGCGAAGATGGACGCGATCGCGATGGAGATCACGGGGAGCACAAGGCACACCGCGACCGTCATGATGTAAAGCCACGCCCCCTGCGCCATCACAGTGAGGACGGAGATGTTGACGGTGAGCACCGTCACGAGCGCGAACAGGAGCTGTCCGCGGTAGATGGAGACGAGCTTGGCCACAAAGAGCGTCTTGGCCCCCACCGGCATCGCCGAGAAAATTTTGATGTCGTCGGCGAGGAAGAGTTCGCGCAGAATGGCCGTGACGCAGCTCACCGTCATGAGGACGAGGATCCCCGTGTAGGCGATGCTCAAAAGCTCATAGAGCCGCTGCATGGGATCGGCGCGGTTGTTGGTCGGGATGGCGAGATAGATCCCGGCGAATTGCCCGAAATAGACGATAAAGATCGCGACGAACGCGGCGACGAGGAGCAGGCGCAGGAGCAATCCGACGGCGTCGAAATTGCCCTTGGAGAAGATAAACCGCCGTTCCTGCCGCTGCTTTCTCAGAAGCGTCCTTACCAACTCAAAATCAATTCTGTCGTTCATTGCGCAAGAAATACTCCTCGAAATCGAAATTGGGATTGGTCGCAAAAATCTGCTTGACGTTGAGATCGTTGATCTGTTCGCCCTTGCGGATGAGCACCACGCGGTCGCATAGTTTGGCGACGGTATTCAGCGCGTGCGACGAGAAAATGATCGTGTTCCCCGCCGCGGCATAACGGTGCATGAACTCCTGCACCGCGTGCATGGTACGGGGATCGAGGCCCGTCATCGGCTCGTCGAGGATCCACAGCTTGGGATGGTGAATGAGGCTGCCCATCATACACACCTTCTGCCGCATGCCGTGCGAATACGACGAAACAAGGTTGTAGATGGCGTCGCCGAGCTGAAACACCTTCTCGAGTGCACGAAGCCGCTTGAGCCGCAGTTCCGTCGGCACTTTGTAGACGTCGGCCATGAAATTCACATATTGCATCCCCGTCATTTTGAGAAAGACGGCATGGTTATCGGTGACGAACCCCATGCTCGCCTTGGCCTTCATCGGCTGCTTCTTGATGTTGTAGCCGTTGATGAGGATCTCGCCGCGCTCGAAGGGCAGCATGCCCTCAAGACATTTCAGCGTCGTCGATTTCCCCGCGCCGTTGTGCCCCAAGAGCCCCACGATCTCACCCGAATAACAGCTAAACGAGACGTTTGTCACCGCCCAGTCTGCCTTTTTCGAATACTTCTTATAGAGCCCTTTGATGCGCACCACTTCCTTCACGTCGCGGTGCTTGCGGACGGGCCCGGGCAAAAAGAACTCCTCCCTGGGCGGTCCGGCAAACGCCATGGGCGCGGGCTCGGGGAAGGGCAGATCGCCCATCTCCGGTCCGGGCCCCATAAAGCCGCCCGTCTGCATATATTGCGTGATCGTATCCATATATGTAGCGGTCTCTTGTGTATCGTGACCGCAATAGGGACAGACGGGCATATCGTCCGCGAAGGACACGTTGCAGTGATTGCAGTATGTCATGTTACTCTCCTTTTGATTCTTTCGTTACAACGCCTGCGCTCTTATGACCTTAGGGGGGATTTAGGTGTTAGATACCGTCACGTTGATATCCTTATCCGCCGCAGTTCCCGATTGGGCGCCTGTAATTTTACCCTCTGTTTCGGAAATTGTATACGTTTGACCGGGTTTCAGATAGGCAATAATAGGAGGCTTCGTTTGTTCTTGGGGGGGCGACAGCAAAGTTCCACCCTCGCCAGTAACACTATCCCGTAGCACGATGTCCGTATTGCTAAAAGATACGGTCGCACTCGCGGTCTTTGAGGCTCCAGCATTGCTTAAACTCCACGAACCATCGCCCTTCGCTTTTAACGTTATCGTCAACTTGACCTTCTTCTCCCACTTGGCGTAGAGCGTTACGGGCGTGCTGCCCTCCGGCTTCCCCCACCGCTCGGTGATCCGAGCGGCATCAAATGCAGTTGCGAATGAAGAATCGAAATACCATCCGACGAAATAATACTGCACTTCCACATCGTAGTCGTATTTCGTCATCGTTTCGCTGTATTTCGTCTCCGGATCGAAGCCGCTGATATCCGATACGGTCTCCGAGCCGATCACGATCGGGTCTTTCCCGCTCGGAAGCGCATAGCTGTCCGGATAGCCGACATTGTAAGTGACAACATAGGCATTTACCTTTTTGAAGAGGCCGTAGATCGTAATATTCTCGAGGAGCGATTCGCTGATTTCCTTGATCTGTTCGGTGCAAGACTTATCGGTATACCAACCGATAAACGTAAGCCCTTCGCATTCGGCAGGAGCAAGAGCAAAAGTCCCCAACTTTGTTGTGCGCAAAGTAGGATTGGAATGTTGCGGTTCCCAATCACCCGAAAGTTCATCTCCGTTTTCGCCCTTAAATACAAACTGATATTCGATACTAAATTCCGTATTGGGGCTGATCCAATTTCCGTCTTTGTAATACCAGGTGCCGTTCTTAAAATCTTGCGTATTGCCGTTATAATCTTTTGCTTTCCCTTGGAAATTGCTATGATAGTAAGTGCCATCCCCGCCCGACGGAGTCGTGTCCTCTGCAATCCTTGCAGTAAACGTTGAATCGGATAGAATCATCTTCGCCCCGCCTTCACCTTCGACTTCAACCGCAATGGTGCCGGAACCGGAGACAGTTCCCTTGATGACCACTTTTGCGGAATTTGTATAGCCCTCCAAAGACGGCTCTACACGATATGCATTTTTCTGCGAAGTGCAAGGGTAAGCTTGAATACCATCTTTATAGGCTGTGATTCCATCTTCATAGGACACATTGTTTGCCCCATAGGACATCGCGGCTCCCTGCACGACCAAATTTGCCTCTTTCTCGATAGTAATAATCGCACCGGGAAGGATTTTCAACTGCACGTCGGAAGGAATCGTTGTCGTTCCTTTTGCCACGTGGATATCCAAATTGCCCGGAATGGGAACTTGCAACCCCTCAGTCGACACTTCGGGACTAACCGGAATAACGAGGAGCGTTAAACTAATTTTAATCGTCATATTATGGAACGTCAGGTCTCCATTGACTTCCAGCCTGATCCGGCCCGTAGCCGAATCGACGCTCTTTTCCAAATATCCGGTTTTCAATTCCATAAAGGAACTGCCCGAATTCGACAAGAATGCGACATCGACATTTCCTGTGTCCATCCCACCTGCGGTTATGCAAGTTTTCAGCACATAGGAGGCTCCGGCATAAAGCCGCAATTTCGTCTCGATATTGTTAAACGAATATTGGCTGATAGGGAATACGGTTTTATAGATTCCCAAGGAAATCGTCCCGCCTTTCCAACCGGTCAATATGAAGGGTTCATAAATGTGCGAACCATCCTTCGCCTCGATAAGGCCTGCCCCATATGTGAATCCAATGCTTTCAAAAACGGCTCCGCTGGCGATTGTAACCGTAACGCCCTCCGAAATCTCCATTTGGGCATATTGATCACCGGAAACGCTGCCGGA
Source organism: uncultured Clostridia bacterium (assembly GCA_947627565.1). Classification (GTDB taxonomy): domain Bacteria; phylum Bacillota; class Clostridia; order Christensenellales; family Borkfalkiaceae; genus Gallimonas. Next base: position 16,614 of record CANQWO010000021.1, on the reverse strand, counting down.
CGGACTTGAATTGGTATCGGCCGTTGAAGTGCTGTTTCTCGCAGCGTTTACATTCAACGTGCCGTTTACGGTCAAGTTCTTTGTGACATAGAGCGTTACATACGCCGCGTTGCGTACTAATTTCGTATTTGTTTCTTTCAATGTCACGGTCGTGCTTCCCGAATCGTCCTCTTTGTAGGGAACAAGAAGCGTGACACCCGATTTGACGGTATAATAATCGTCATTCACATAACCGGCTTTTTGGGCAACATCGCTACTCTTTGCAAACGCGGTATTTTTCCTTACGGTGATGGTTTGCCCACTCGTTGCATTATTCAGCGCATCTTCAATGGTATACCACCCGCTGTCATTGCTGATCTGCACCGATTTCAGCTTCAACCAGGTCTCCGGTTCGAATGTGCCCTCGGCAATAAAACCATTTTCCTTGACCGTAATACGGAACTTTAAGGCATACGTACTGCCGATGTTCCAGTCGACACTGTTGGTAAGGGTAAACTCAAACCAATTATTATCATTGCCGGTAATCGTCTCCGTCTTGCTATAATAATCATCTGCATACGTATACGTAAGCGTATATGTGACGACTTCTCCAAAGTCTTTTATTGCGCCATCGGTGATCACCCGTTCGATGCCGGAAACCGTGATCGATTCCAACTCACGCTGGGAAGTCTTCACTTCGATCCCCAAAGTTGTCTTCACATGATTGTCGTCCCCTTGACGGGTCGCCATGCGCGTATTCGAGCCTAACGCGAGTGAAGTGCCGTAGTTTTCATCCTCGGTATCCCACCACCATTGATCCGAGGTAAAGTTAAAGACGCTGTTATTGACCGCAAGATTGGGCAAAATCGGCACGTTAAACGACGGGAGATCACCCTTGGCTTCCAGTTCTTCCACTTGCCATTTGGCTTGCGCCACATCGATTGTGATCGTACCTTTGGCATCCGCGAAGTTTTTATTATCGCTCTTAAATTCTACCTCGAGCGTTCTCTTCGAAACATCTTGGAACTTAAATGTCTTATTGTTCGAATCGAGAACGTCATTCGTAAGGCCTCCTTCTATGCTGAAACTCCACTGGCCGCTCGGCTCGCCGCCTTCCACTTCAGACGTTACATTAATGCTATCAAACGCAAGCATGGTTGGAGCCTTGTAATTATAGATATAATTTACGATAAGATTCCCATTTTCTATGCGAACATTGTCTTCTCCCAACTCGCCTTGCAACGCTTCTCGCAAATCGCTGAAATCGATCTCCATCTTTGCGGCGGTGATTTCAATGAAGAAAGTATGCGTTTCATTAGGCCAAGTGATTTCATAGTTTGACAAAGGAATCTTTACGTCGCCCTTTTTGATGGTAAGAGTTGCGACGATAGAATATTGCCCCACGTTGATTACGTCTTTCGGTTCTTTACCATAAGAATAAGACCAGGTGGCTTCCTCTCCATCCGCAAGCGACCCTGTGATCGAGGGGTCATCCCATTCGGCCTCCTTACCCGTATAAGAATAGCTCTGCCCCTCCGGCAATGTGACAGTGATCGCGATCGGCTTGATCGTATAGGAATAGGAGGACGTGTTGGATTCGTAGTTCTTGTTGTTGATTCCAACCGTAATCGTATACGTATCGGCGTCGATTATCGCATCAAACTCTTTACCGTCACCGTTGCCATTTTTCACTGTGAACGAAAGAACCGAATCCAAATCCCCGGCGGTCTCCACAAATTCATAATCCTCGGGGGATAAAAGTTTTGCTATCAAGGCTTCTTTTGTCAACGTTGATGTTCCGTCATATTCCTTACCTTCCAATGTCACATCCTTCAGAGTGATTTTTTTCTGCGTGATGGTGAAGGAATAGGTTGTGGAAGCCTCATTGAAGTTATTTTTATCTCGAATGGAAATATCCACCGCATAAGAGTTGCCGCTCTGAAGCGCATCTCTCATGCCCGCGGCCGGATACTCCGCCCCGTTTTTGGTGAACAGGAAGACGTCTGTGAGTTTCAAACCATGGAACCCATCAAGCGTGCCGTCTTCATTCAGCTTAACGTTGCTAATTTTCCCGAAAATCTCCGCGGGCGTAAAGTGATAGCGGCCGTCATACCCTATGGAGCCATTTTCAGTAGCACTGCTCAAACTGATCGTCGCCTTCTCGATCGTGAAGGTAAATTTAAGCGTTGCCTGCGTATCTCCACTGACATTCCACTCATAATTCGTCTTGTCGCTCAGATCCACCAAGACCGTATACGTGTTCGCATTGGTTTGCTCATGATTCGCGATGGTCATCGTGTCGGAATCGAACCCTTTGGGCTCGTATTTTTGAGACCCGCCATTATAGGTGAATGTCTTCGTGTCGGTGGTCGGCCGGTTTATCGCTTTGCGATTGATGACGACGGTATACCGAAGCTCCGTGCCCTCGTAATTTCCCGAGCCCGCTACGGCAATCGTAATGGTATATGTGCCGGCATCTTTTATCTCCACAGACTGAGCCGCCGCCATGACTGCCGTGCCGAACGGCACATAGGAAACCGTCACGGAAAATTCAGGCTTATAACCTGCATCGTTTTCCAGGCCGGAAGTTGTTATGCTCTCCCAGTCTATTTCAAACGATTTTCCGCGGTACTCCCCTTGGAACTTCTTTTCGGTGCCCGAGGAGGAGAGCTCGGCTTTTTCGATCTCCCCTTCTTTCACTTCGAGCTTGGCTTGCGCCCTGTTGATTTTGACGGTGAAGGAGCCGGTTTTCTCCTTATAATTTTGGCTCTCCGCAACGGTATAGTTGACCGTATAGGTATCCGCATTGATGAGCTCGAGCGCGGACATGGTATTGCCCGATTTGCTCTCAAGCCGATAAGTGACGGTCGGCTGGGTGAAGCTCTCGTCGCCGCTTACGCCGCTCACAGTGATCCCGTTGCCCTGCGCCGAACCGTTGTAAGTGAATGTCGTTTGCGTAGGATCGCTGACGGTATAGTCCGCCTTGTTGACGGTGATCGTGAACGTCGTGCTCGTTGCTTTGTAATTCCGCGTCGCACCAGCGCTTACCGTAATTTGCTTGCCGTTGCCATCCGAGACTTCCGTGAACACATTGTCGGCATAGACAAGCGTCGTTTCGCTGTGATTGAGCACGGCGCCCTTCGTGACCGTCTGCTGTGCGCCCGTAAAGGTGTAAGTCCGCTCTGCCTCATCGGAGATCGTGATCTTAGCCTCCGCCTTGTTGACGGTGACGATGAGTTCGGCGGGCTCGGCCTCATAGTTTTGGGCGGTGAGGCTCACCGTGACGGTATACGTCCCGGCGTCGCCGACCGCGTTTGCCGGCACGTTCGTGAAATAGAAGTTGTTGCCGTCAACGCGGACCGTATTGTCCCCACTCTCTACGGAATAGGTGAGCGTATAATTGTCCCCGTCGCCGCCGAGGAGCCCATCAACAGCCGCGGAAAGCGCAACGCGCTGCTCTTCGCCCGTATAGGTGCGCGCCTCCCCTTGAGGCTGAATGGTGACCGCCGCCTTCTCGATCGTAAATGAATAGGAGCCGCTGACCTCGTCGATCGCATAATTGCTTGTGACGTCGACGCCCTTGGCGTCCCGAATGACAATTTGGTAATAGATCGTGCCGCTCTCCGCATTCTTGAGAACGGGCGCCGTTTCGCCCAGAGCGCCAGCGGACTTGCCGTATTTTACAGTGAACCGTTGGGTTTCCGCCACATTGGAACCCTCTTGCAGGGTGACGCCTTGGAACTGATCCTTGGCGGAATACGTTCCGCTGATCGCCTCGGGCACGAAAACCGCAAGGGACTTCTTGGCAATTGTGACGGTGAAGGAGTCGGTTTTCTCGTTATAATTTGTGCTCCCCGCAACGGTGTAGTTGACCGTATAGGTATCCGCATTGATGAGCTCGAGCGCGGACATGGTATTGCCCGATTTGCTCTCAAGCTGATAGGTGACGGCCGGCTGGGCAAAGGCCTTGTCGCCGTCCACTCCTTTGACTGTGATCTCGTTGCCCTGCGCCGAACCGTTGTAAGTGAATGTCGTTTGCGTAGGACCGGTGACAACATAGTCCGCCTTCTCGATCGTAAAGTCAAACTCAAGTGTTGCCTGCGTATCTCCACTGACATCCCACTCATAGTTCTTCTTGTCAAGCAGATCCACCGAAACCGTATACGTGTTCGCATTGGTTTGCTCATTTTGCGCGATGGTCATCGTGTCGGAATCGAACCCTTTGGGCTCGTATTTTTGAGACCCGCCATTATAGGTGAATGTCTTCGTGTCGGCGGTCGGCCGGTTGATCGCTTTGCGATTGATTTTGACCGTGAAGGAGCCGGTTTTCTCGTTATAATTTTTGCTCCCCGCAACGGTGTAGTTGACCGTATAGGCATTCGCATCGATGAGCTCGAGCGCGGACATGGTATCGCCCGATTTGCTCTCAAGTCGATAGGTGACAGTCGGCTGGACAAAGGCCTTGTCGCCGCTTACGCCGCTCACGGTGATCTCGTTGCCCTGCGCCGAACCGTTGTAAGTGAATGTTTGCGCAGGAACGCCGACGGTATATTCTGCCTTGTTGATCGTGACGGTGAACGTATCGGAATGCGCTTCGCCGTTCTTTTCCGTGACGGTGACGACGACGGTATGCTTCCCCGCATCCGTGAATGTGGGAGCCTCTTTCTGCGCCGCGGCGCCGTCGACGATATAGGTCGTCTCGAGTTCCGACTTGTCGACGCCCTCCTCTTCCACGACCTCGAGACTTGCCGCAAACGTGTGCGCCGTGCCGTCGTATTCGATCGTGTTATTCGGAAGATTGATCGTGATGGTAGCGTCGGTGAGTTCGATGTGCAGGGCATAGACGAACGTGAAATTCGAAGAAACATCTCTTCCATTCAGCGTGATCCCGAAATCGCTCGCTTCGCCGTTTTTCCATGCGAAATATTGCTCGAATGCCTCCGCGTCATTCGCCGCATAGGTCCCGCTCTGAAATTCGCCGCCGGGATTGCGCAGCACGACTTCGCCTTGGAAGACAACGTCTGCGGGAAGCTTACTCGGCTTCAAACTCCATGCTGCGCCGCGCTTCCAGTGCATCTTCAGGGTACTATCCGTCTTGAGCTCGATGACGAACCGATCCACATAGAACTGTGCGTCTACGACCGTCACCGCATAATTCTCGTTGCTTTCATACAGCGCGGTGACCGTGTAAGGATCGGCCTTATAATCAAAATAGGTGTTTTCCGGCGCGTCTCCGCTTAGCTTAAAGCCAAATTCCGCGAGATCCTCATTCAGAACTCCGCGCTCGCCGGAGGCGCTTTCGGCGCTCTCGATATCCAATGCAAATGTCGGCGTGATGCCGTAGGTGTAATGGCCCGCCGCATTTTGCGACGCGCGGGAAGTTTCGCGCACCGTCACCGTAACGGGGCGCGGCGTGACCGTGAACGACTTCGCCTCGTCGCCGCCGATAACTTGATAATTGTTGTTCACCGTATATTCCAGGGAAACGGTGTATGTTCCGACTTTGAACAACGCGGGAACGGCGTCTGGCTTAAACACGTCTTCGCCCTTTGCGATCTTCACGGCAAAGCCGAGGTCGTCGCCCTCCAAGACGCCGCGCTGCGTGAACCACGTTTCGAGCGGTTTCACATTGCCGTATACGCCGCCGTTGGGGGCCTCAACCGTCACCGTGACGGTCTTGGGCAGCACTTCGAAGGCCTCAATGCCGTCCTCGGCGTTCTCGCCCGCCGCGTCCCAATACGAGACGGTATAGTTGGCAAGATTTTTTGCATTTTCTTCGGCCGAGACCGCGGAGAGGGTATACATGCCCGCGTCGAGGCGTTTGGAACCGTCTCCGAAGAGATCGTAGGTTTCCTCGCCATTCGTAAATTTCGCCGTAAACGTAAGCTCTTTGTCGATGACATTTTCCACCGTGAGCCACCCGAACGTTTTGAGCCCGCTCGGGTCGGAGCCATACGTCCACGAGGCCGTCCCGTAGGCATGAAGCGTGACGGTGACGGGGCGCGGCGTGACCGTGAACATCGCCGTGGCCGCGCCGTCCGAGACGTTCTCGGAGAAACGATAGTTCCGCGCGACATAGGCCTCCTGCGCCAACCCCGCAACTTTCCAAGTGTGCGCCGCGGCGCCGAAGCGCGTATCGCGCGCATAGGCAGCGCCGTCGACCGTCAGAGTGAGCGTTCCGAGGAGCGCAAGCCGTTCATCCGCGGAGAGCGCTTCGACAAATCCGGTCACGGAATACGCGGGCGCAAAGGCTTCCCCGTACACAAGATCATCGGCCGTCAGCGCGACGGTGAGCGTGGCCGGCGTCACTTCGAACGCCGTCTCCGCGATCGCAAAGGTATAATTGGCGCTCTCGACCTCGCCGGAGAGCCGATAGCTCCCGACTTGATGGAATCCGTGCGGAAGTTCGACGTCGCCGCCCTTCGAATCGGCATAGTTCCATGCGGGAGCGACGGCGACCGCTTCGAGCGCTTCCCCATAGGCAAGCGCTTCGCCCGCGGCAAGGCGGAGCTTGGGCGCGGGTTCGGTGCCATAGACATAGCGCGCTTCCACGCCTTCGATCTCGAGCTTGACGCCGAGCGGCTTGACCGTGAAGACGGCGGGCTCCCGGCTTCGCGTGACTTCATAGTTGTCGGAGAGATATTCCCCCACCAACAAAACGCTGTATGTGTTGCCCACCGCAAAGTGCGCGTCGGCCTCGATCGCCGTTTCGCCGCTGCGGAAGGCAAACTGCACCGCGGGGATCGCGATCACGCCGTCTTTCAGCGCGCCGTCCTCGAGATCCCACGCGGAGATCCCCTCAAAGGAATAGGCGGGCGTGACGGCTTCCCCATAGATATAGGAATAGCCGCCCTCCTCCGTTTGACCGTCGAGCGAGAGCAAAACCGTGACGGCCTTCTTCGCGACGGTGAACTCCGCCGGCCTGACCGTAGCGAACAAATAGTTGTCGTTGGATTCGTATTGCACGGTGACGCGGTAATCGCCCGAAGGGAAACGCCGGTCTTCGGGAACTTCATATTCCGAGAAGCCGCCCACGGCGCCGAACGACCTGCGGCTCAGCACAAAGCGGAAATCAAACGCTTCGCGGTCCTCCTCGAGGACATCGGTCTCGAAGGAATAGCCCGCCGCCTCCCGCTCTTCGCCATACGACCACGCCTCCGGCGTTTGGCCATAGGTCCAACCTGTGGCCGTCACCGAGACGGTGGCGTTCCGCTTGAGCACGGTGAACGTCTGCGCGCGGGCGAAGGAAATCGCATAATTGAGCGACGTCACGCCCGAGAGCGAGACGCTGTATGAGCCCGCGTCGTAATAGCCCGCTTGCTTGGTATACGCCGCTCCCTCGCGGGTCACGGTGTAGACATACTGCCCGCCCAAGGCGCGCGCGTCCTCGCCCTCCGCGAAATTATCGGAATAGGTGGGCGTGAAGACGAGCGCCTGCGCACCGCCGAACGCGGCGCCGACGCTGTATTCGCCGTATGTGAAGCCGGGTGCGGAGACGGTGAAGCCGACGGTCAGCGGCCGAGGGTCGACCGTAAATTCCGCCTCGCGGATCTGAATGTCGTAATTGGAGTTGGCGTCCTCCCTGAGGCCGTCGAGCGAAGCGCGGTACGCGCCGACGGGATAATGGCGCGCGTCGCCGAGCTCAAACCGCTCGGAAGCGCCGTTATAGTAGTAGCGCACCATCTTGGAATCGGCCGCAAAGATGCCGTCGTCTTCCCCGTAGGCAAAGCCGTTGTAGCGGATGGTGACTTCGGGCGACGTGCCGTAGATATACGACCGGGCGGCGGAGAGCGAGACGGTCAGCGTCTTGGGAAGGACGACGAGTTCCGCGCCGCTCGCGACCGTGACGTTGTAATCGTCGTATTGCATCGACGCGCCCAATCCCTCTATCGTGATGGTGTATGTGTCGGCCGCGATGCGCTTGGCGCCCGCGGTGAGTTCGCCGTGCGTATAGACGTTGCCCGTCCGGCCCGCATATTTGAGATAGGCGCCCCGCGTGTAGCTGTCGCCGTCGCTCGTCGTGTTGAAGCCTTGATAGGTGCGCTCGTAGGAGGGCACGGTGCCGTATTCATACGCGCCGTCTTTCAAATTGGTAAATTTGATCTCGACGGAGACGTCCTTCTTGGCGATCGAGAACCGGACGTCCTTGACGACGATCTCATAGTTCGCGAGCGAAGCTCTGACCGTCGCCGTGTAGTCGCCCGCGTGGAAGATCGACACGGGCTCGCCCGCTTCGTTGAGGTAGGTGATGCGCGGCGCGCCCTGCGGGAAGAGCGAATTGACGTTCTGTCCCCCCACAAAGTCCGATTCCTCGTATTCGACGCCGTTGGAATAGCCGCTCGCCGCCCGCGGCGTATCGCCGTAAACGAGCCCCTCCTCCCGCTCGAGATGCACGGTGAGGGTAAGCGGCTTCTTGGTGACGGTGAACGCCTTGGTCCCCTCTTCGGCGAACGTGATCGAATAGTTGTCCGCGGAGAAGGCGGGATTGAGTTTGACGGTGTAGCTGCCGACGCCGTAGAGCCCGTCTAAGGCGACATAGCGGCTGCCGTCTTCGGCGAAATAGCTCCAGAGCGAATCGGCGGGCAGTTCGAGATTTTGCTCGCCCTCGCCCTCGATGAAACCGTCATAGAGGACCTGCGGCCTGACTTGCTCGCCATAGACGAAGGAGGCGGCAAGCCCGACGGAGATGACGAGATCCTTCTTGGCGACGACGAACGCCGCGTCGCGCACCTCTTCGCGGCGGTAATTCTGATAAGTATCGTTCAATTCCGCGCGCACGGTATAGCTGCCCTCGCGGAACTTGGGCGCGTCGGCATAGTTCCCGCCGTTGCGCTTGAATGTATAGGTGGGCGTAAAGATCTTCAGATCCTCATCGCGGCGGGCGGCGTCCAGCTCGTAGTTGTCGCCCAACATCACGATCTCATAGCCGTACTCCGGGACTTCGCCATAGACGCAGCCCTCGGCCGTCGTCACGACGTTAAACGCCCGCTTGGCCACGGTAAACGCCGCGGACCTGCCGTATGTGATCGTATAGTTCCCCGAAGACAGCCCCGAGAGCGACGCGGTATAGCTGCCCGCGTCGAGCACATCGCCGCGCGCCCGCGCGGTTCCGTTCACCGTGTAAACGGGCGTCCCCAACACCGCAAGCGATTCGTCGTAGGCGAGGCCGTCCAGCCCGCCGATGACGGGCGCAAACAGCGTGCCGTAGGTATAGCTCTCGACCGAGAGCGTGAGCGTCAACGCCTTGGGCGCAACGCTGAAATAGACGTCCTCCGGCTGTTCAAACGAATAGTTCGCAAGCTCTTCGAGCTCCGTCTCCAAGCGATAGTCGCCCGCGGGCAGGCGCGCCGCGTCGCAGGCCTGTTGCAGTCTCTCGTTATAATACGTATAGGCGGGCGTGACGATGGACGCGTTGTCATCGAAGCGGAAGCCCGTATAGGTCATGGAGATCTTGGGCGCGCTGTCGCCGTAGACGAGGGCATAGCGGTCCACGTCGGCGGCCGCCGTGAGCGCGGCCTTGCCGATGACGACGGGCGTGCCGAGTTCATACGTCTTGACGGTGGACAGCAAATTTTCCCCATAGACGATGGTCACGACGCACGAGAGGCGGTAGGTGCCCGCGTCGCGCAGGGTATAGACCTCCTCCGCGGAGGCCGTCGTCTGCCCGTCGCGTTCGATCGACCACGCATAGCTGAGCTTGAGCCCGTTGACGAGCGTGAGGCCGCGGACGCGCGCATAGATATCCATGCCATAGACGAGATCGGCCGAGGCGTCGGAGGACTGCACGTCGAGATAGCCCTCATTCATCTTCAAACTGCACTTCGCATAGACGTGAAAGGCGTCGTCCTCCGCATGCGCATTCAGGAGGTCGGCGTCCACGAGCGGCGAACCCACGACGGGCTGGGTGTAATCCTCGTCCCAAAACCATCCGTCGATGGAAAAGACGGCGTCCGTGAGATCGGGATCCCCGAGCGCGGAGACATTCTTGGGCAAAACGAGCTCCGTCTTATACGCCACGGGCTCCTCGCGCTCATAGACGGCGGCGGGCATGTGCATGTATACGGAATATTCCGTCGGCTTATATGTCGCGTAGATGATGGTCGGCGCGGTGATGAGCGCGCCCTGCGGCTCGCTCCAATCGTCGAACATCCAATATTCGTCGGTATGGTCTGGAATATCCTCCGCGGCGGGATAGATCGCGGTGTTGCCCTCGGCGACCTGCTGGACGTCCAATCTTTCTCCGGACATGGGGTCGCGGACGGGGATCACGTTGTCGGTATAGCTGTCGCGGAAGACGACGCTGAAGAGCTTGACGTCGGCGTCGTATTTCCTCGTCCCCGCGAACACGGCGTAGAGCGTGACGTCCTCCTCCACGGCGAAGGGTTCGACGAGATCGTCGAGCACATCTCCCGTATAATTCCAGCCCTTGAACGTATAAGTATACATCTCATCCTCGTCGCGGACGGGCGTATCGGCGGGAAATGCAAGTTCCGAACCCGGCTTGACCTTCTCGGTAAGAACGAGTTCCTCGCCGTTCATGAACGTCACGACGAACCGCTCTTCTTCATAGACATAGCCGTTGCAGCCAAACAAAGCGCAGAGCAAAAAGCCGAGCGCCAATCCGATGGCCGCCAACCATTTCCTTCTGAGTTTCATGTGAGACCTCCTCGTTTATTCGGCAAGTCCGAAAGAGTTCTTCACGCGCCTGTGATTTGCGTGAGAGAATCGATAAATCGCTTTTGATACCGTTTTATTCTGCGCTTTCCAATATATGGTACGCATACAAAATTGTAACATGCTGCCGCAAATGGAATGGGAGAAATCCAAATAGAACGTAATTATGCGGCGTTTTCCCATGATTTTGCCACAAATTTATTCAACATGTTCTATTTTTTCGCTCAACTCCCCGACATTCGGCGTCCCCCCCGAAGGGGGGAAGCTCCGCCGCAGGCGGTGAAGGGGGGAAGAGGTCCCACCTCAGTCACTTCGTGACAGCTCCTCCCCAAGGAGGCGCTTTTCTTGGCGTCCGTTTTCTTACCCCCCTCGGGAGGCGCTCTTCTCACCCCCTCCCTCGGGAGGGGGCAGGGGGTGGGGCATTCTTCCGATCCCCCGCCATCAATGCGCGCAACTTATCGTTTCCACGCGAGGCCCTTGCATACAGTGTTCCGTAATTGACATTTTTTACGCATGCCGGGTCATATTTCCGCGCTCAGCGTTGTCTTGGCGTCCCCCATCCATGGGCCCTCCGCCATTGGCGGTGAAGGGGGTTTGGCATCCCCCCATCCATGAGTCCTCCGCCATAGATGGTGAAGGGGCCCCCACCTCAGTCACTTCGTGACAGCTCCTCCCCAGGGAGGCGCTTTTCTCCCCCCTTTGGGAGGACAGCGGGGAGATGGACGCTTCTCACCCCCTCCCTCGGGAGGCATCCGCTCGTCACCCCCCCCCTCGGGAGGCATCCGCTCGTCACCCCCTCCCTCGGGAGGCATCCGCTCGTCACCCCCTCCCTCGGGAGGGGGCAAGGGGGTGGGGCGTTTTTCCAATGCCCTCTTTCCCACAGTCCGAAAACCTATACTTTTTCGAACGCGAAATTCTTGACAAAAAAGATCGAAAAGTTTATACTAAACCCATAAAAATGCGGTTTTTTTCAGCTTGTATGTGACTGTCCGTAAATGTATACTTTTACGGACTTTTTCGAAAATAAACATTTTTATGCGTGAAATATTAAAAATCATGAAATTTTTTGCAAAAACAGCCCGTCGAAACCCCAGAATCGACGGGCTGTTTTTCCTATTTTATGCGATTTTCCCGTAAGAATTTACTTCCCATCCGCAAGCGGCCCGTGACCGGGCCCCAAAGGACACTCCGCCACATCGGTCGGCCCGCAATCGAACTCCAAAAGGGCACTCGATCCGAAAAAAGACCGCGCGCCCTTCCCTCCCCTTTCCGCGCCTCCTTCCCCCTCCCAAATTGACACCCTTAAAAAATACATTCATGCAAAAATATTCATAAATATTGCATAAATACAGAAAAATCCAAAAATTTTTGGGTTTTTATAAAAAAATTCTTGTTTTTATGCGAAAAATGCTTGCCATTCTCCGCCGTTTGTGATATGATGTGTGTCGTTGCATGAGAAATGAATATTTTTGCGAATGCAATGAATATTATTGATTTATCAAGAGAGGTAAAGAATGATGAAAAAAATCGCGCTCACATTGATCTCCGCCGTTGTTGCGGCGTCGTGCATTGTCGCTGCCGCATGCTCGGGCGGCGCAACAACCTATGTCGCAAACGACGCCAAGGACCTGCCGCGGGAGGACTTCGGCATCGCGCTCAAGAAGGAAGACGCGGACATGGTAGCCGCCGTTAACGCCGTCATCGATCAATGGGTTGACAACGGCGCCATGAATCAATATTTCAGCTACTACTCCGAACTCGCCGACGAAACGAAGTCTCCCACCGCTCCCTCGGGTCTCAAAGTCTCTTGGGATCTGAGCCAATACACCGAGACCATCGATATGTACACCGAATCCGGCTTTGCTCCCTATGAATTTATTCATTCGAGCGGCTACGCCGTTTCCGACGGCAGCGCGGAGGAAGGCACCTATAAAATTGCGGGCATCGACGTCGCCATCGCCTGCCAGGTCGCCGAAAATCTCAAATGCAAACTCGTCATCCACGACGTCGCCTTCGATACCGTCATCACCAACCTCAACGCGGCCCCGGGCAAGGCGATCGCCGCGGCCGGGATCTCCATCACGCCCGAGCGCGCGGAAGAAGTGGCGTTCAGCAATATGTACTCTTCCTCCACCCTCACCATCGTATGTGCCAAGGAAGACCCCGAAGCGAAGGAGGGCGATTACCATGAATATCACAACCTCAAAGAGCTCAACGGGCTGAAAATCGGCGTCCAGGAGGGCACGAGCGGCGATCTCATCGCAACTGCCGCAACGGGCAGCGCGGGCTACGCGCTCACGGAGACCAACGACGACGGCGACGAGGTCGTGACGAGCACCATCAAGCTGACGGGCTCGGAGGTCGTCACCTTCAAGACTTACGGCGCCGCGCTCGCCGCCCTCAAGGCCGGGAAGATCGACGTCATCTTCATGGATAAGGTCCCCGCGCAGCTCCTCATCGCAAACGCATGACCATGAATTTCACGCTTCTCAACGCAAAAACGCTGGCCGAACGTTTTCGGTCGGCGTTTCTCATAGACGACCGCTGGCTGCTCTACTTCAAGGGCCTCGCAAATACCCTGCTCATGTCGCTGTTTGCGGTCATGATCGGCGTCGTGCTCGGATTTCTGCTGGCCGCCGTCGTCTACACCGAAAAGCAGACGGGCAAGCCCAAGATCCTCGCCGCGATCTGCAAAATCTACATCACGGTGATCCGCGGCACGCCCGTCGTCCTGCAGCTCTTCATCATGTACTTCATCGTCCTCATCACCGTCAAAAACGGCATCGTGGTCGGGGCGATCACATTCGGGCTGAACAGTGCGGCATACGTCTCCGAAGTCGCGCGGGCGGGGCTCGAATCCATCGACCCCGGGCAGATGGAGGCGGGCCGCTCGCTCGGGCTCTCCTATACCAAAACGATGTTCAAGATCATTCTGCCGCAGGCCTTCCGCAACATCGTCCCCGCACTCTTCAACGAGTTTATCGCGCTCGTCAAGGAGACTTCGGTCGCGGGGTACGTCGGCATCCTCGACCTCGGCAAAGTCCCCGGGCTCATCCAGTCGCGGACGTTCGACTATCTCTTCCCCCTGCTCATCGCGTCCGTGCTCTACCTCGCGGTGGTCTACCTTCTGACTTTGATCGAAAAATTCATTGAAAGGCAGCTCTCCAAGAGCGACCGGAACGGCGGAAAGAAATTTATCACGGGAGGTCGGAAATCATGCAAGAAGAAAGCCCGCAGCCCCTCGTAAAGACGGTCGGCCTCTCGAAAAGTTTCGGGAATACCGAAGTTCTGAAAGACATCTCACTCGACGTCTTCGAGGGCGAAAAAGTGGTCATCATCGGCCCCTCGGGGAGCGGAAAATCCACCTTTTTGCGCTGTCTCAACCTGTTGGAGAAGCCGACGGACGGCGCCGTATACTTCGAGGGAAACGAGCTCACGCACGCCGCGCATCTCGAGGAGTACCGGAAGAAGATGGGCATGGTGTTTCAGCATTTCAACCTCTTCCCCCACCTCACCGTGCTCAAAAACATCATTCTCGCCCCCGTCGAAGCGCGGCTTCAGGAGCGCAGAAAAAAGAAGCTGAAGATCCCGAAAAAGCAGATCGTCGCCGAAGAGACGGCGCGCGCGATGGCGCTCCTTGCAAGGATCGGGCTCGAAGAGAAGGCGTCCGCCTATCCCTCCACGCTCTCCGGCGGACAAAAACAGCGCATCGCCATTGTGCGCAGTCTCGCCATGAATCCCAAGGTCATGCTCTTCGACGAGCCGACCTCCGCGCTCGACCCGGAGATGGTGGGCGAAGTCCTCTCGCTCATCAAGGAACTCGCCGACGAGGGCATGACGATGATCGTCGTCACCCACGAGATGCGGTTTGCGCGGGAAGTCTCCACGCGCGTGTTGTTCATGGACGAGGGCAAGGTCGCCGTAGACGGCACGCCGCAGGAGGTCTTCGACGCGCCCCAAAACGAGCGCCTCAAGAGTTTCCTCTCGAAAGTTTTATGAGCGGAATAAAAAGATATGGGGCCGGGAAATCCCGGCCCCATGTCGCGTTTTCTGGAAATCAATAGTTTTCGGCGTGCACTTCGAAGAAGCTCTTCGGATGGGCGCAGACAGGGCAAACCTCGGGGGCCTTCGTACCGACCACGATGTGCCCGCAGTTGCGGCATTCCCACACTTTGACTTCGCTCTTTTCGAATACCTGCGCCGTCTCGACGTTTTTGAGAAGCGCGCGATAGCGTTCTTCATGCGCTTTCTCGATGGCGGCGACCATGCGGAACTTCGCGGCGAGCGCGGGGAAACCTTCCTCCTCGGCCGTCTTGGCAAAGCCCTCATACATATCCGTCCACTCGTAGTTCTCCCCGTCGGCCGCGGCGGCAAGATTGGCGGCGGTATCGCCGATCCCGTTCAGCTCTTTGAACCAGAGTTTGGCGTGCTCCTTCTCGTTGTCGGCCGTCTTCGCAAAGAGCGCGGAGATCTGTTCGTAGCCCTCTTTCTTCGCGACGGATGCAAAATAGGTATACTTGTTGCGCGCCTGCGATTCGCCCGCAAAGGCGGCCTCGAGGTTTTTCTCGGTCTGGGTTCCTGCGTATTTGTTGCTCATGATGATCTCCTTCTTGTACGGGAGGTCGCGCCTCCTCTTGAGAAGATTATATCATAAAATCCGGGCGGACGTAAAGACTTTGGACAAAACTCGCAAAAAATTTTTTCCCTCGCCATTGACGTCCCCCAAGGGGGCCCTCCGGATGAAGGCGGCCATGGCGTCCCCCCGAAGGGGGGAAGCTCCCGCAAAGCGGGTGAAGGGGGTTCCTCGGCGCACCCATTGTTTTCCCACAAATGAGCCCTCCCGCGAAGCGGGTGAAGGGGGGAAAGGGGCCCCACCTCAGTCACTTCGTGACAGCTCCTCCCCAAGGAGGCGCTCTTCCCATCCCCTCCCTCGGGAGGCATCCGCTCGCCACCCCCTCCCTCGGGAGGCATCCGCTCGCCACCCCCTCCCTCGGGAGGGGGCAAGGGGGTGGGGCGCTTCTCAAAAGGTCAATCGCAGACATGCCCCCTGCGTTTTACGTCAATATCGCTGTTTCATCTGCCCGAAGAGCGGATAAGTCCGCGCTCATTTTACGGTAACGGTGCGGACAGTCCCGTCGGAAAACTTAACCGTGATGACGTTCCCCTCTCGTTCGATCTCTGCGAGTACGTCGTCTTTCAGGGAAGCCACCAACAGCGCGAGCATGTCTTCGATCGTCATATTTACCTCCTTTTGGACGTGAAAAAAGCGCCGCCCCGAAGGACGGCGCCGTAGAATACCCGTCCCATGGTTGCGACGCCAATGAAACCTTACTCAAACCACAGGTAGTGTAGAATGGTACGAGGGGAACCGGTATTGCTACCAATATTCTCGACCATTCATAATAATAGTAAAATACCCCTACCGAAGCCGTAAGGTTTTTATCTCATTGTCGTCGCAACATTATTATAGCACGAACGCGGAGAAATATCAACCGTCGACGACGAAATTTTTATGAAAATTTTTCTCGGCGCCCCGCAAGCCGTTTCCCCTCGAGGGGACCCCGTGCAACGCGGGTGAAGGGGCCACCCCCTTTCGGCCCTGCGGCCACTTTCCCCCCTTCGGGGGGACAGCGGAGGATGCAATTCGCTCCCCCACCCCCTTTCATTCCCCCTCCCCAAGGAGGGGGCGAAAAGAGCGCCTCCTTGGGGAGGAGCTGTCACGAAGTGACTGAGGTGGGGTTCCTTCCCCCTTCACCGCCTTCGGCGGAGCTTCCCCCATGGATGGGGGGACGCCTACCCTCCACTTTCCTCCCTCCGGGGGGACAGCGGAGGATGCGATTCGCTCCCCCACCCCCTTTCATTCCCCCTCCCCAAGGAGGGGGTAAAAAGAGCGCCTCCTTGGGGAGGAGCTGTCACGAAGTGACTGAGGTGGGGTTCCTTCCCCCTTCACCGCCTTCGGCG